>JADBYT010000027.1 GCA_020402865.1 Bacteroidota bacterium
AGAAGCTGTCCAAATTTTATCCTTCGGCTTTGTTATGTCTCATTTTATCTCATCCTTCGTTGGAGTTTTTGCTGATACTCTCCAAGTATCTGCTGCAAACCCCGCCTTGTCTGAGAAAAAATGAACTCATAACAAATCTCAAAAACAAAATCTGGACAGCTTCAAAGTGAATAAAAAAACGGAGCCATGCTGCTCCGTTTTTTATGTTTAAAAGGTTGCTGTTTTTTCAAACACACGCATATTGCCACATTTGTCTGTTACCTCAATGCGTAATACGGCGTTTCCCTGTCCTTTGTAGCGGCTTTGGTCAATAATCAGTTTTTTGTTTTTGGCATCGTACTCGGCAAGTATCCATTTTCCGTTTATTGTGGCGCGATAGGTTTTTATGCCGGAGAGGTTGTCGCTTATGGTAAATTGGAGAGCGGAAAGTGCGCCGAGGTTTTTTTGTGTTTTGCCTTTCAGGTCGAAATTGGTGGCGCGGATTTCAGGCGCAAGTGTGTCAAAGCGAATTTCGTAACGGCCAAAGTTTTTTATCGTAGCTGTGGCATAACCGTTTTGCGCGAGGGTTGATACAGCATTGTAGCGTATGCTTTTCCCTTTTACAATGCGTTCGCAGATAACCGCTTTATTAGCTGGTTTGCCGGCTGCTTTCAGCGCAATGCTCAGCGTGCAGGGTTTGTGCAGGGCAATGCTCCGGCTGCCGATTGTAAGGCCGGAAGACGCTTTGTCGTAAACTGCCGTAAAAGGCGTATGATCGTACACAGACCGCGCGGGAAACTCAACTTTCCACTCGCCGGTTGACTCGAATGTGGCGGAAGTATCCCAGGGGATAATTTCGGCAAACGGTTTGGTTTGGATTACCGGGCTGTGTGTTTGTTTCTCGCCAAGCACGGCAAAAACGGCAGTGGTTTTATTGCCAAACACATCGGCTGTGATGTATTTAAGAGTGTAGCGTTTGCCAGCCTGCGGCAGCAGTTCGCCGTTGGCCACCACGGTGTCGTAAACGGGCAGCAGGTTGTTTGGCTGCAGGTAGCTGCATTGCAGCCAGGCGTTGTTTTTGATGTGTGTTTCGTAATGGGTAAAGCAGTTGATGTAGCGCGAATGTTCGAACGGAATACGCTCAAGGCGGTGTGCGTAAACGCGTTTGTTGTTTATGCTCAGGCTTACGCTGTAGGTGCCGTTTTTGCCGTGCGGAGTGCTTTCCTTGTCGTAGGTTTCAAGCGCAAACCCGATGCGGCCTGAAACCTTGGGCAGTGTGTCGGCGGCGGTTTCGGGCACATATACGCCTTTAAGCAGTTTGAGGCGGATGTATTTCAGTTCGTTTTTGCCGTTTACGCGTGCATCGGCATCAAGCGGAACAATTGCAGCGCGCACCATTACGGGAGCCACTTTATCGGCTACTGCAAAGCCAAACAGCAGCGGGTTTATGGCATCTTCGGTTTCTGTATCGCGTATTTCGAAATGCAGGTGCGGGCCGCCGCTGCTTCCGCTGTTGCCGGAGCGGGCTATGATTTCGCCTTTTTTTACGGGCAGTTTGCCCGGTTCCACGGCAATGTCAATTTCAAACAATTCGTTTTGATACTGATATTGCTCGGCATACATGCCAATGTCTTTATTGAAATTGCGCAGGTGGCCGTAAACCGTGGTGTAGCCGTTGGGATGCGTAATGTAAATGGCTTTTCCATAGCCCACCGGACTCACGCGTATGCGCGACACGTAGCCTTCGGCGGCGGCAAAAACAGCTACACCTTCTTTGCCGGAAGTGGTAATGTCTAAACCGGCATGAAAATGATTGGGCCGCAGTTCCCCGAAATTACCGGCCAGCAGCAGGGGGGCGTCTATGGGTGTTTGAAAGTAATTTTTCGGGTAATTGCCGGGTTCGGCAGCACACAGCAACGGCAGGAAAAACAACAGGAGCAGGAAAGAGGCTGTATTTTTCATTTTCACCAAAGATATTTGCATGAATAATGCCATTTGGCCGGTTTTATGAAAACTTATGAAAATTTGCATCATGTAAAAACAGACTTCAGGAACGTGCCACTTATCGCTGCTTCTATGTAAATTCGAATGGTCAAAAACACCCCCGGATTATTTAATTAATTCTTCAAATGAATTTCTACCGTTTAACCCTTTTCATTTTCACATTCCTGCTTTCAACCAGCATCGCATTTGCCGACAACGGCGACAAAAAAAACGGCAAAGTAAAAACCACCCATGCCAACGGTGTTAAAGCATCGCAGGGCAAAGTAAAAAACTACCAGAAGCAGGGCACGTGGAAATTCTGGAACGAAAAAGGTGTGTTTGTAAAAGCAGTTACCTACAAAAACGATGTGCTCAACGGCTCGTACATTGAGCTGTTCGACGGTAAGCAAAAAGCAACCGAAGGCACTTACCTCAACGGCCAGCGCAACGGCAGCTGGAACGAGTGGTACACCGATGGCAAACAGCGCAGCCGGCTGAGCTATGTAAACGGACAATTTAACGGCACACAGCAATACTGGTACGAAAACAGCAACCTGCGCGAGGAAGCGGTTTATGAAAACGGCATGCTGCAAAGCCGTAAAACCTGGTACTACAGCGGCCGGCCACGCAAGGTGGAATACTACCGCAACGGTAAACGCGAAGGCCAGTGGCGCGATTATGACGAGTTTGCTACCGATACACTGCCCACGCTGCTGCAAACCTACAGCAACGACTTGCTCAACGGCCCCATGTACCGCTACAGCAAAGGCCGCCGCACCGAAGAAGCCACATACCTCAACGGCCGCCTCAATGGCACATTACGCCGCTGGGATGATAACGGCAACCTCGGCCTCGAAGAAAATTACAGCAGCGGCAACCTCAACGGTGAGTGCCGCTACCTCGAAAACGGCATCCTGCTCCGTAGCGGCAATTATTTAAACGGCGCCAAAAACGGCATGTTTACCGAGCAAAACCGGCAGGGACAGCTCCTGCGCCACACCTGGTACACACGCGGCCGCGAAGACTCCTCGCACAGCTATCACCCGAACGGAAAAATGGCTATTCGTAAAACGGCCATTTCCGGAATCACGCTCACCGAAACGTATCAGGAATTTAACGAAGCCGGACAGCTTATGCTCAACGGCAATTACCTGAATACAAAAAAGCAGGGTGTGTGGACCTCGTATTATCCCAACGGAAAAAAGAAATCGGAAACGCCTTATGCGCGTGGTGCTGTTACCGGTATCTATCGTAAATGGCATGCTAACGGAAAACTGCTTATTGAAATGGATTGCCGCAATGGTGTCACCGTAAGCCAGCCCAAAATATGGAACGAAACCGGAAAACAGCTAAAGCCAACAGACAAAGAATACATTGCCCTGCTCGAAAGCAGCATGCCCGGCGATGTGTACGATGACCCATCAAGATATAATGCGCCGCTCCGGCGGCCGGATAATTATCCGCCGGTTTTTGAAGAAGTTATCAGAGATGATCAAAGAGATACAGACGGTGATGCCATGGTGGTAATGGAAGAACCCATGCCGGCTAAGGAACAGGGCGATCAGGTACTTATGTTTGCCGAACAAATGCCCGAATTTCCGGGTGGCACAGATTCACTGCGGAATTACCTGAACAGAATGATACGCTACCCTGAACTGGCTAAGGAAGCAGGTGTGCAGGGAACGGTGTATATAAATTTCACGGTGGAGAAAGACGGCTCATTAACCAATGTAAATGTGATTAAAGGAATTAAAGAGGGCATGGGTTTAAATGAGGAAGCCGTGCGGGTTGTGAAAGGAATGCCCAACTGGAAACCCGGTAAAATGAACGGCAAGACGGTGCGGGTGTCAATGAATATTCCGGTACGGTTCAGGCTCAACTGATGAGCATTCAGAATTACCGGAATTATGCATAAACGCGGCTGCCTCACAAAGAAGCAGCCGCGTTTTGTATTTCAGCTTGTGTACGTTACGAATTAATGCTGAATAGTAAGCGGCATGGCTTTAAGCACACCACCGGCATACATTACCCGCACAAAATAAATACCATCGGGCAGGTTGCCGGTTTCGAGGCGTATGCTGTTTCCGTTTACATCCTGCGCAATTACCTGACGGCCGGTAGCATCAAATACCTTTACTTCAGTAGCTACAATTTCCTCACTCAGCTGAATGGTTACCGCGTCTGATGCCGGGTTGGGGAACAGCTGCACAGCGGGAGCATCTTCCGATGTGCCGGCCAAACGGGTGGGAGGAATTGAGTTGCAGCAGGCTTTAGGGCTGCAGCACTGGCGGAACGAGAAATCATCCATGCCAAAGTCGTTGCCCATGCCGGCCGTTTCCACATTGATTACACGAATGGTTACGCTGGTGTTGGTTTGTGAATTCCAGCAACCAATACCAAACTGTTCCCACTGCCACACACCCGCATATGGTGTACCGTTTTGTGTGGCGAAAGTAGTAGTACCCGTGCTGTTACCAATGTACACAATCTGAAACTTGGGCTGTGTCACATCCGCTTTCGAAGCCCAGAACTCAAACTTATACACCTGATTGGGCGCAACCGGTAATGTTTGCTGCCACACCACGCTGGCCGGGTTGCGACCATCAACAGACATAAACATATTATCGTTGGTTGCTGCGGTATGATCGGGGAATATGGCAGGGCTTGGCAGGGTGAAGAATGTATTGTTTACAAAATAATTGCCCGGTGTATAAATGGAGGAATAGGTGTGACCACTGGTAAATCCGGTATTGCCACCCGCGAAATCGCCGTTCACCACAAGTTCTTGCCCCATGTTGCTGGTGGTAACCGTTGCGCTGTTGCAGCAGGCTGTTTGAAACGACATGTCGTCAAGACCAAAATCATTGCCGTACGGATTGGTCTGCAGGTTGTTTATCTTGATGGTCACCATTCTGTTAGGCCCTGAATTCCAGCAGCCACTGCGGTATTTATCCCAGGTCCAGGTTCCGCTATAGGGAATGCCGGCAACTGTATTCAGAATTGAGCTGCCTGTAATATCACCAATAAACTCAATCTGAAAATTGGGTTGTACCTGATCCGCACGCGAAGCCCAGAAATCAAACAGATATACGGTATTGGAGTTTATGGCTACGGTTTGCTGCCAAATGGTGGTTACCGGATTGCAACCGTCGATAGACATAAACATGTTATCTGCCGAAGGCGAATGATCGGGGAATATAGCCGGGCTGGGCAGGGTGAAGAATGTATTGTTTACAAAGTAATTGCACGGCGAATAAATTGAACTGAAAGTATGTCCGCTTGAAAAACCGGTATTCCCCAAACTGAAATCAGGATTGGCAAGCAAATTAGGTCCTGATGTATTATACACATTTACTGTGTAAGTGCCCGGAATGGTTGTGGTTGGGTTGGGAATGGCAGGGTTGCTGACATTGGCCGCCGGCAGCCATTCATAATCCGTGTAAGTAGCCGGCGATGCCAGCAGCTGATAAATTCCGGTTTTACAATCGCGCCACGAGGTGGCTTTCACATCGCATGTGTTTTGTGCGCCGAGCGTGGCCGGAAGCAATGCCAAGAGAAGAAATTTTTTCATGGGTATTCAGATTTGGTGAATAAATGTGCGCGCAACAGTTTTGCTTATGTTGCCTGTATTGCCAAATCTCAGGGCCCTGATCATCGACATCACGAATGTATATACCTGAGTACCTCGTTGTAAAGCATGATTTCGTAAACCCGCCTGCTTTTTGCGTATCAGGTAGAAACTGGCAGATAGTTTACAGGAGCCGGTTGTTTCTTTCAAAAAGATAAGCGTGACTATTTTTATTACGGGAATGGATATTTTCTGATAAACGTTCAAGTCAATAACTATTCACTCAGATTTTTTTCAATTCGTTATCGTATCCTCAGATCTGAGGATTTCTTGGCGGTGATTTAGTACAATGCGTTTTTTGAATCAGGTTTTACCTAATTTATTGCCAACCATAATAACTCGTACACAATGTCGCAAACTAATCCGCAACCGTCCAGCCAGCAACAGGCTACACAGCAGTATTACAATGCATTGCGTTCATACTTTTACAATCAGGGGCAACGCATGCAAAAGCTAAAATCAATGCTGGACTCAAACATTATCGCGCACGGGTTCAGATTTACTTTGTCTGTGTTGCTTGAAATCTTTTTCTATTTATCGGGATTGTGCGCGTTGGTGCTTCTTTTTCTTATTCCCAATGATCCGCTTGCTTACAGCTATGAGTTTGAAGGAACAATGAAAATAGAAATGAGTTCAGAAAACGAAGAACTTATTGCCGCAATAATCATGATGAAAATTATTTTCTGCTTTCTTTCAGTTGTTCCTTCTTTTTTTTGCGGTGTAATGCTGCACCGGAGTCGAAACAAACGATCACGAATCAGACTTGCTTATGAAGAAGTGGTGGAAATAAAAGACAATCACGAAAAAGCAATTCGTGATTTCAGACTCATGTAGTTTATTTTTTCCACAGCACCAGTAAGCAGCCGATACCGGGTAGTTAAGCCGCAATACATACGCTTATTTACCCGGTATCGGTTATTTTTAAAGGCCTTCGGTGTAGTGTTTAAAGCTGTTGAGAATGGCCTGCCAGCCGCCCTGCTGTAATTCTACCGGGTTCATCTGTTCCGGATCAAACCACACTTTTACATCGGTTTGTGAGCCGTTGGCGGTAAATTCCACAATGGCTTTACGTCCGTCTGTCATGGTATAAGCCAGCCGGGTTTCGGGTAATACTTCATCATACACCGCTTCAAATTCAAACCCGAAACTTCCGTCTTTTGCTTCCATGCGGGCAACATATTTTCCTCCCGGCTGCAAATCATTCGTCGCCCACGGACATTGCCACGACGGGTCTGCAAAGTTCCAGTTTACAATATGTGCCGGGTTCGTATAGCTATCCCACGCCTTGTTTACATTGGCATTTACGGTTGCCGAAACCAGGATTTTTTCTGTCATTGTTATTTATTTAGAGCTTGTTAGAGTAAGAATAAGTTCATCGAGTTGTATGAGTGCGGCGGTGAGTCCATCTTTCATACCCATGTTGATTATGGACTCAAGATCGTGCAGTGTGGCGTAGTAGATTACAGTGTGTACTTCGGTAATTTCGCCTTTATCAGTAAACGTTACTTCCCAGCGAGCCTGCGGAAGAGCTTCGTTTACTTCGCCTGCTTCGTTGCAGAAAGCGTCGGTGCTTTCGTAATAATCAATCGGATTAATTTTCAGATACCGGCTGTAGCCCCAGTATTCGTCGCCTTCGGGGCTTACCATGGCATAGTGCCAGTGGCCGCCTTCACTGAAATTCATCGACTTTGATTTTACAGTAAACGGCCTGGGCGCAAACCACTGCGAAAGTAATTCTGCCTTTGTGTAGCAATCCCACACCAACTGCCGGTTTGCCGCAAACTCACGCGTAATGGTTAATGTGTTTTTTTCCTTGTCGGCTGTAAAGTTGAAAAGGAGTGAGCTCATTGTTGTGTGGTGTGAAGTGTGTTTAATAGTTGATCGAGCTGGTTGAAGCGGGTTTCCCATATTTTTCGGAACTGTTCGAGCCAGACATCTATCTCTTTCATCTTTTCCAGTTCAAGTGTGTAATAAATTTCACGTCCCTGTTGCTGCTGTTTTACCAGTTCGCATTCGGTGAGTATGCGCAGGTGTTTGGAAATGGCCTGACGGCTGGTGTCGAAATTTTCGGCAATTGTGTTGGGTGTCATTGATTGAGTGGCGATGAGCATAAGTATGGCCCTTCGGGTAGGATCGGCAATGGCCTGAAAAATATCGCGTCGCATACTATGTAATTTAGCTAATGTGAAACTAACTGGTTGTAAATATAAGCAACCGATCGGTTTCGCAAAATTTTTCTTATTGTAATTCTATCCGGTTTGGGGAATTGTGGAAATGTACGGGCGCTTCACGCTAGTGATGGCAAGATAAATTTGCATGTAGGCACAAGTAAAAGAGTTTGTGGGTGAAAACATTTTATCTTTGTTAACCACCTAAAAGCCAAACAAAAAGCTACACGCATGCGCAGTATTGCTTCTATTGCTGACAGTCTGAAGGCAAAAACCGAAAAAAGCATACATTTGCATGACACTTTGCGTAAGGATAACGCGCAGTTAAAACTCACGGTAAGTGAGCTGCGGCGCAGGGTGGATGAACTGGAGGCACAGAATAAGCAGTTGGAGGAAAAGAACCGGATTCTCCGTATTGCCCGAAGTGTTTCCGGTGAAAGTGACAATAACCTGTCGCTCAAGCTCAAAATCAATGAGCTGGTGCGGGAAATTGACAAGTGTATCGCACAGCTCAGCCGCTGAGGGGCGGATGAGTTAACCAGGAGATCCGCCGGGTAACCGGCACAAACAAACACAATGGGCGAACTTTCGCTTAAACTCACGATTGCCGGACGCACTTATCCGCTTACAGTGGACAGTGCCGAAGAAACTGCCGTGCATGAAGCTGCAAAGCTTATTAATGCGCGTGTGCAGGAGCTGGAGGCCACATACCTCGTGAAAGATAAGCAAGACCTGCTGGCCATGGCCGCATTACAGTTTGCCACACAATACCTCGACGCACGTTCCAAAACAATTGAAAATCCCGAGGCGCTGATTCGTCAGCTCGAATCGGTGGAAACGTTGCTCGACAACCATCTCCGGCTGGCAGCTGGCGCCTGAAGCCCTGCCACATGCACTTTTCGAGTTCCCGCCCGCCTGCGCTTTTGAGCCGCCGGTGTGCGGGTTTGTTATTTGAAATGTAGTGAATGTGAACCTTTAACCGTACAATTAATCCGTATGAATCCAACCATAATAGCAGTAATTGCAGCAGTAGCCGGCATAGGTATCGGTGTGCTGATTGCAATGACCATGCTGCGAAATGCGCTTGAACGCAAGGCGCAGGATAAACTCAAACAGGCCGAAACCGAAGGCGAAGCACTGAAGAAAGAAAAAATGCTTCAGGCCAAAGAGAAATTCCTCCAGCTTAAGCAGGAACACGAAAAGGCCGTGAATGAACGCAACAATCAGGTGCAGCAGGCCGAGAACCGTGCCAAACAAAAAGAACAGCAGCTCAATCAGAAAATCGAGGAAAACAAACGCAAGGAAGCCGAACTCGAAAAGCAGCGCAAAAACGCCGAGCACCAGATGGAACTCGCCAAACAGCGCGAAGAAGACGCCAACAAACTGCACAAGAAACAGGTTGAACAGCTCGAAACCATTGCCGGCCTCTCTGCCGAACAAGCCAAATCGCAGCTTGTAGAATCGCTCAAGGCCGAAGCCCGCACCGATGCCATGTCGTTCATAAAAGACATTATGGACGAGGCCAAAATGACGGCCAACAAGGAAGCCAAGCGCATTGTGATTCAAACCATTCAGCGTGTGGCTACCGAGCATGCGGTAGAAAACTCGGTTTCGGTGTTCCATATCGAAAACGACGAAATGAAAGGCCGTATCATTGGCCGCGAAGGCCGTAACATCCGCGCCCTTGAAGCCGCTACCGGCATTGAAATCATTGTTGACGATACACCCGAAGCCATCATCCTTTCCGGCTTCGATCCGGTGCGCCGCGAAATAGCACGCCTCTCGCTTCACCAGCTTGTTACTGATGGCCGCATTCACCCTGCACGTATCGAAGAAGTAGTGGAAAAAGTACGCAAGCAGGTGGAAGATGAAATCATCGAAACCGGCAAGCGCACCACCATCGACCTCGGCATTCACGGCCTGCATCCCGAACTCATCCGCATGGTGGGCCGTATGAAATACCGTTCCTCTTACGGCCAGAATCTTCTCCAGCACTCACGCGAAGTAGCCAACCTCTGCGCCATCATGGCCAGCGAACTCGGCCTCAACGCCAAAGCCGCCAAACGCGCCGGTCTGCTGCACGATATTGGCAAAGTACCCGACGATGAGCCCGAATTGCCGCACGCCATCCTCGGTATGAAACTGGCCGAGAAATTCAAGGAAAAGCCCGACATCTGCAACGCCATTGGTGCACACCACGATGAAATTGAAATGAACACGCTCATTGCTCCCATCGTGCAGGTGTGCGACGCCATTTCAGGTGCACGCCCCGGCGCACGCCGCGAAATTGTTGAGCAATACATCAAGCGCCTCAAAGACCTCGAAGCACTGGCGCAGTCGTATCAGGGTGTGGATAAAACCTACGCCATTCAGGCTGGCCGCGAACTACGCGTGATTGTAGCCAGCGAAAAAGTAAGCGACAAAGACGCCGAAAAACTGGCTACCGACATCTCGATGAAAATTCAGAACGAGATGACTTATCCCGGCCAGGTGAAAGTAACCGTAATTCGCGAAACCCGCGCCGTTGGCTATGCCAAGTAAGGCACACGTAGCATGAACAGGCAGCGCACCATCATTGAAGCTGGCGGCAATCCCGCAGGCTATTGGAAAGACCTCTGGAACTACCGGGGGCTTTTCCGTTTTCTCGCCTGGCGCGATCTGCTGGTACGCTACAAGCAAACCGTTATCGGCATTGCATGGGCCGTTATTCGTCCGCTGCTTACCATTGGCGTATTCACCGCATTCGGCGCCATTTTTGATACCGACACCGGCCTGGTGCCGCGCGTGCTGCTGGTTACGGCGGCCACACTGCCGTGGACGCTCTTTTCGTCGGCGTTGAGTGAAGCAAGCAATTCGCTCATTGCCAATTCAAACCTGGTGACCAAAGTCTATTTCCCGCGCCTCATTGTGCCGCTCAGCAGCATCATCGTGTGTCTGGTTGATTTTCTCATTGCCTTTGTCATCCTCATCGGGCTTATGATATACTTCGGTCAGCTTCCGGGCTGGCATGTGTTTGCATTGCCCGCTTTTTTGCTGCTGGCCATACTCAGTGCTACCGGGGGCGGACTGCTGCTCTCCGCGCTCAATGTGAAGTACCGCGATTTTCGTTATGTGGTGCCGTTCATTGTGCAGCTTGGCCTGTTTGTATCGCCCATTGCATTCAGCAGCAGCGAAATTTATGCCAGTGAAAAGTTGCCGGAGTTCGCCAAATGGCTGTATTCGCTCAATCCGATGGTGGCCGTAATTGATGGCTTCCGCTGGAGTTTGTTTGGCGATGCGTTTCCGGTGTACTGGCCTTCGGTGTATTTATCGCTGGGCGTTACTGCATTGCTGCTTTTGAGCGGTGTGTGGTATTTCCGCAAAGTAGAACGCAATTTTGCTGATGTAATCTGAGCCATGAGTTATACCGCCATTCAGGTCGAGCACCTCAGCAAGCAATATGTATTGCGCCAGCAGCAGGCCCGCAGCTACACCGCCCTGCGCGATGTAATTGCTGATAAAGCCAAACGCATGGTTGGGATGGGCAGTGCTGCGGCCGAGCGCACCACCTTTATGGCGCTCGACGATGTAAATTTTACCATCAATGCCGGCGAACGTGTGGGCATTATCGGCCGCAACGGTGCCGGTAAATCCACACTGCTCAAAGTGCTCAGCCGCATTGTAACACCTACCAGCGGCCGCGTCACACTCGAAGGACGCTTAGCTAGTCTGCTCGAAGTAGGCACCGGCTTTCATCCCGAACTCAGCGGCCGCGAAAACATTTACCTCAACGGCAGCATCCTCGGCATGACCAAAGCCGAAATCAAATCGCGATTTGACGAGATTGTGGATTTTGCCGAAGTGGAGAAATTTCTTGACACGCCCGTAAAGCGCTATTCAAGCGGTATGTACGTGCGACTTGCTTTTGCCGTGGCCGCACACCTTGAGCCCGAAATTCTGATTGTGGACGAAGTTTTGGCTGTGGGCGATGCCGCGTTTCAGAAAAAATGCCTCGGTAAAATGCAGGACATCAGCACCCGGCACGGGCGCACCATTTTGTTCGTAAGCCACAACATGGGGGCTATCCGCAATTTCTGTACCCGCTCCATCTACCTCGAAAAAGGACAGGTGAAAGCCGATGGGGATACTGAAAAAATTCTCCCGCTTTATTTCGGTCTCGGCAATCAGATCGAACTTGAAGGATTTACAATTACCGCCAAACCCGAAGACCCGTCGGGCGAATGGAGCAGGGGCACACGCATGAAAATTGAAATTGCGTGGGATAAAGAACGCTATGCACCCGGCTGGCATGTGGATGCCGTGTGCTACACCCTGGAAGGAGAAAAGCTGTTTGCCCTGCAAAGCAATACAATTGCGGGCTTCAGTTCTGATGATCCTTCACACAACGGTATTGTGTTTCTGGTGCAGAATGCGGGTTTGATTGACCGGGATATCCGTCTGGATATCGGCATCCGTAAATCGGCCAGCCAGCCTTATCATACCGTTATTGAAAATGCACTGTTGCTTACGCCCGGCAATAAATTTATTACTCACAATCAGGTGCCCGATGTAATTCTGGTGCCCGAAGCCACCGCCTATTCTGCCTCGTTTTGAAAAACACAACTGTTGTCGATCAGGCCTACTGGGACAGTTCATACAGTGAACTGGCCTTTAGCATGGTGCCGCCGGGCGATGAACTCAGAAAGTGGATTGAATTGCATGTGCCTGCCGGAAATGGCAAAACATGTATTGAAATAGGATGTTTTCCCGGACGCTACCTTGCCGTGCTGGGTACACTCAGATACGAATTGCACGGTATCGATTTAACGCCCCGTGTGGTTGAAATTGGCCACTGGCTTAAATCGCAGGGCTTCCTGACAGGCAATTTCAGCCACGGCGATTTTCTGAAGTACACACCTTCACAACAATACGATTTGGTATGCTCGTTCGGATTTATCGAACACTTTACCAATTGGGAAGAGGTATTTCAGAAACACATTCAGCTGGTTGCTCCGGGCGGATTGCTTGTAATTGAAACGCCTAATTTCAGCGGCTTTCTTCAAAACATACTTCACCGCTTCCTCGATCGCGAAAACTACAAACGCCATTACATCCCGGCTATGAACCAGCAACGTTGGAAAGAACTGGCTGAAGCGGCGGGCTTTGAAGTTTCTTATTGCGGCTATTTCGGGCAGTTTGATTTCTGGTCGGATTCGGCACCGCCGGGTTTTTGGGGAAAAATCGGACGGAAAATGCTGAGCCTGTTTCTGCCCATGCTGAAAAAGAAACGGCCCGGAACTGCGTCACTTTCGCCGTATTGCGGAATTGTGGCGACCCGAAAAAAAGATCATTAAGAATATCATCAGCCAGTTGTAAATTACGGCACCAAAAAAACTTTTTGTAAACGATGGGATTATTCAGCAAGAAAAAATTCGATAATCCTGCAAAAAACCTGCAGGGTGAATTTGAAGTGAATAATTGGATCACTTCAGAATTTATTTTACAAAAATTGGTGCCTGCGGTGGGCGTTCATCCGTTTCCGCTCGACGAATTGTCGCTCATGACGGCCACGGTATGCCGCTTTCGCCCGGAACTTATTTTTGAATGGGGAACCAACATCGGCAAATCGGCCCGTATTTTTCTTGAAATTGTAAATGCGTTTGATATTCCATCGCACATACATTCCATTGATCTTCCTGATGATGTGTTTCATAATGAACATCCCAAAAATGACCGCGGAAAATTAGTGCGCGGAATGAAGGGCGTAACCCTTCATCAGGCTGACGGGGTAACCCGTGCGCTTGAAATTATTTCGCAGCAGAAACCCAAAGGAAAACTCCTTTTTCTGGTAGATGGCGATCATAGTTATGATAGTGTATTTAAAGAACTTACCGCTATTCTCGATCAGGTGCCCAATGCAGTGGTACTGCTTCACGATACTTTTTATCAATCGCCCGGATCGGCCTACAATATAGGTCCGAACGAAGCCATAAAAGCGGTGCTTGCAAATCGTGGAGGCGCATACAAAACCATTTCCACGCAACTTGGTTTGCCCGGAATGACTCTGGTATATAACTAGTTTACGGCTCAGATATTAAACTATGATCATCGTTAAACTCATGGGCGGGCTGGGCAACCAGATGTTTCAGTACGCCGCCGCACGTGCGCTGGCGCTCGAAAAGGGCACATGGGTTTATCTGGATGCTTCGTTTCTGATGGAGGATGCCAAAGGCCGCTGGACACAGCGCGAATATGAGCTTGGTGTGTTTAACATTCAATATAATTTTGAGCGAAGCGGCAGAGTTAACTTCTTGCGTAAACTCGAAACATCATCCTATTTCCGAAAAATTTCTGAAAATAAATTCTGGCCTTTCGGCTTCCGTCATTTCAACGAACCCGATTCAAAATTTCATCCCGAACTTTTCAAATATCCCAGAAATACTTATCTGCACGGTTATTTTCAGTCGGAAAAATATTTCGCAAATTATGCCGGTCAGATTCGCCGTGATTTTGAAATAATCAACTCGCCTGATGCGCGCAATGCAGCCATGCTCGAACAGATACGCACGGTAAATTCGGTGAGCGTGCATGTTCGTCGCGGCGATTATGTGACCCTTAAATCAGCCAGCGAATTTCATGGCATGATGGGGCTGGAGTATTACACGGCCGGCGCGCAGCACATCATCGAGAAGACAAATAAAGACGTGGAGTTTTTTATTTTCTCTGATGAACCCGGTTGGGTGAAGGCGAATCTGAAGTTGCCCGGAAAATCGACTTATATTGACTGGAATGCGGGTAAAACTGCGTTTGAAGACATGCGTTTGATGAGCAACTGCAGGCATCATATTATTGCCAACAGCAGTTTCAGCTGGTGGGGGGCATGGCTCAATCCTTCGGAGGAGAAAATTGTTGTTGCCCCCAAAAGATGGTTTGCCGGTTCGCAGGCCGAAAATGATATTGTGCCGCACACATGGATAAAGTACTGAACATAGCACACTGCGTAGAGAGTTACGCACCGGCCATAGGCGGTATGCCCGAAGTGGTGCGGCAGCTTTCCGAACGCATGGCAGCACAGGGCCACCGCGTTACCGTGTTCACGTCGCACCACCCGCAGCGCGAAACCAATGTGATAAACGGCGTACACATTAACTGCTTCAAAATTTCAGGAAATGAAGCAGAAGGTATTCATGGAAATACTGCCGATTATCAGGCGCAACTGCGCAGCGGAAATTTTGATGTGATTGTGTTTTTTGCGGCACAACAATGGGCCCTTGATGCAGTGGCCGATGCACTTGACTCAATTCCCGGAAAGAAAGTATTTGTCCCCACCGGCTTTTCGCATTTCCATAATCCGGCATACGCAGCCTATTTCGAAAAAATGAAAACACGCATCAGCGCGTTTGACGCTAACGTGTTTTTATCGGATAATTATGCCGATATCAATTTTGCACGCGAAAACAAGGCGCGCGGAATTTGTTTGATTCCCAACGGTGCAGCCGAAGAAGAATTTGAAGCACCGCCAACACAGCAAATTCGCCGTAAACTCGGCGTGGCTCCTGATGCACTGCTGCTGCTGCATGTAGGCTCCTACACGGGTATCAAAGGCCAGCGCGAAGCACTCGAAATTTTTATGCGTGCAAAGCTTGGCAACGCCGTATTGCTGCTTGCAGGCGATAAAAACCGGTATCTGAAACAGCAGTTGCTTCGCCACCCGCGTTTTCTGAAACTCAATTTGCTGCGAATGCTCAAACGCAAACGCGTAATCATTGCTGAACTCAGTCGCGCAGAAACCGTTGACGCATTCCGCGAGGCTGATTTGTTTTTGTTTCCGAGCAATGTGGAGTGTTCGCCCATTGTGTTGTTTGAAAGCATGGCCGCTGGTATTCCTTTTCTGGCTTCGGCTGCAGGAAATACCGAAGAAATTATTTCGTGGAGCAATGGTGGCTGGCTGCTTCCCTCACAACGCCGGGCAAACGGCTGGGTGGATGTGCAGCTGAACGAAAGTATTGCCCTGCTCGAAAAACTGGTGGCAAACCGCCCGCTGTTAAAGCAAACCGGCAAAACCGGCCATGCCGCGTGGAAAGCACGTTTTACCTGGGCGCACATTGCCAACCAGTATCTCAGTTTATATCAGCAACTCACTGCCGGAAGCAATGCAAAATAATCACGCACCGGCTGTTACCGTGTTGCTGCCTGTGTACAATGCAGCCGACTTTCTGGCGCAGACCATTGAAAGCATCCTCGCGCAAACGTTTTCCGATTTCGAGCTGCTGATTATTAACGACGGCTCAACAGACAACAGCGTGAGCATTGCCGCAACATTTGCCGACAGCCGCATACGCCTTGTGCACAATGAAAAAAACATCGGACTCATAGCCACACTCAACAAAGGTGCTGTGCTGGCGCGCGGGCGATACATAGCGCGAATGGATGCCGATGATATTGCGCTGCCGCAACGGCTTGAAAAGCAGGTTGCTTTTCTCGACAGTAATAACGGCGTGGATGTGGTGGCCGCATTTGTCGATTTCATAAACACTGATGGCGAAGTAACCGGCCAGTGGAGCGTTGACCGTAGCGCAGCAACAGAAACTGACATACGCCGCTTAATGCCCGGCACCAACTGCATAGCGCATCCTTCGGTAATGATTCGTACCGATGTGCTGCGAAAATTTTTATACAGCGATGCGCAGAAAGGTGCCGAAGATTACGACCTCTGGCTGCGCATGCTGGCAGCGGGTAAACGCATTGCCAAACTGCCCGAAGTATTGCTGCATTACCGCATACATCCGGCCAGTATTACTATTCAGCTCAAAGCGTCGGAGCCGGTTGAGAAGCGTTTGCTGCGTATAAAGCGCAAATTTGTGAAAGGCGAGATAAGCCGTGGCAGGTTCGGAAAACTTTTGTTTGATGTGCTGTACAGTATGCTGCGCAATGCAGCCCGGCATATGTTAAAAAACAAACTTCCGTTGTGGCTGCGCAACACAAAACGCATATTCTCGGAGTCGCCGCTGCAACTGGCTTTTGAACGGCGGCGAATGGATTTCATACTGAGCCGTTACACCGGTAATAAAATTTTCGTTTTTCCCTACACCCATGTAGGGGGCGCCGAACAGGTGCATGCTGATATTGTGCGGGTGTTTACAGATGAAAAGCCGGTGGTTATTTTTTCAGGCTTTTCGGAGAATGAAAAATTGCTTCACCTGTTCGAACCACATGCGCAGGTGCTGAATATTCCGGGGCTGCTCAATCATCCGTTTACCCGGGCCCGTGCGCGCAGGGCCCTTTGCCATTGGTTTTCAAAAGCTGAAAAGCCAGTGTTTTTTGGCAGCAATGCAGCATTTTTTTACGACATGCTGCCGCTGCTTCCGCCGCACACGCGCTGCATCGACCTTATTCACGCCTTCAAGTACCAGCCCGGCGGCAATGCGGCGCACCAAAGTTACCTGCGTTTCATGCCGCGCATGGAAGCGCGCGTGTTTGTGTCGGAAGCCGCACGGCAGGAGTTTGATACATTTTGCTTTCACCACAATATGCCGCGTGCAGAGCGGCAAAAGCTACGGTTCATATCTAATGCAGCTCCAAAAACCGACGCTGAAATACGTCACGCTGAAATGCCGCTGCGTGTACTGTTTGCCGGGCGCAACAGCCCCGAAAAGCGACTGCCGCTGTTTTTGAAAATTGCGGCCACGCTGCATCGCACGCAAGCGCAGCAGTTTGCCTTTACGGTAGCCGGAGCCACAGCGCCATCAACCGAATTTGGCTTTGTTGATTTCAAAGGCGAAGTAAGTGGCGCCGGCGCAATGGCTGCACTTTACGCCACACACGATGTGCTTGTGCTCACTTCCTCGCGCGAAGGCTTCCCCATGGTCATCATGGAAGCCATGATGCACGGCATGCTGGTGGTTGCTACTCCTGTGGGCGATATTCCCAACCGGCTGCCTGCAAGCTGCTGCACCGTGCTCACCTCGGCCGACGAAGAAATTGTATCCCGCGAAGCCGTGCAGGCATTATTGCAAATTGCATCCGACCTCCAAGCGGCTACCGCGAAAAAGCACACCGCCAAAGCCTTTGCCGAAAATGAATTCGGGGAAGAGAAATTTGCTGCGGCTTATTGCGCATTGTTTGCCGCAAAAGCTACCAACCCGTAGCAAACAAATTCATCGCACCTTTCATGCCGCATTTAATGTACTGGTTGTATGCCGATGCTGCGCGTACGCGGATCTGTTCGCCGCTTTCGCGGGCAATCCAGCCATCAATGGCCGCCTTGAGTGTATAGGCTTCCGGCCCCATGAGGTTTGTAGTCCAGAGCAGAGGATAGGCTTGCGCGGCTTTCAGGTGCGGCCTGAAATACGAGCGGGCGGCGCAGCAAAGTAAAATAGTTTCGCGGCCCTTGTTGCCGGGTGCCCCCTGCACGGTGTCTGTTTCAAACTCCATCAGGCCGTTGTGTCCTACATAGGCCACCAGCTGCGCATTGTTCAGGTCGGCAAATTGTGTGCGGCCGTCTTTAAACGAAATCGTGAGCGTATCGTGATAACGGCCTGCGGCATTTTGCACAAAAGCGGCTGTGCAGTCTTTAATTCGCGCCCCGCGCCACGCATCGGCCACAAGCAGCGTGCCTGAGCGGCGGTGTTTCCATGCTGCACGCTCAAGAATGTGTGTACGCGGATTTTTCCACACCTGAAGCAGTTCCCAGTCTTCACTTTTAGTGAAAAATGTGCGCACACCATAGCCGCAGCCCCAGTACAGGTTGTTGGCCGGATCGTTGCCGTTGCCAATTTTTTTTGGCACCGGCACAATGCCCTGACTGTCATTATCACAGAGCGCCACATGCACGTGAATGAGCTTGCGGTTAAGCTGCACGGAGTCGGCAGGGCTGGCTGAAAGGGCATTTGGATGAGGAGCCGGAACTTTGCCGCGCTCGCTGGCCGGATTGCCACAGAGCAGTAAGAGCAGCGGAGAAAGTAATAACCAGTGTTTTTTCATGCTGCGGAGTGTAATTGTGACGTATTTTTGTATTCTCTAAATTACGCAATGTCAAACACACAGAAGCTCCGCTCCAACTCCCTGTTTTACTTTTTTTTATCGCTGCTCTTCCGCTTTTCCTATTTTGGAATTTTCCTTTTTGTGAAAGGACTCAGCGGCACGCAGCATGTGGTGTTGCATTTGTTGCTGGCACTGGCGTCTTTGACAATGGGCTTTCTGGCGCTTCGTATTTACAATAAAACGGTTACGCGCGGCACCAATGCCGGTTGTTTATACCACATTTTGTTACTGCTGAATATTGTAGGCGGCATTGGTGCGGTGTTTTTTGCACTTGTGCATTTGTTTCATCAGCAGGGTTCGGATGGTGAAATTATGTTATGGATATTCTAAACCGGTTTTCGAGTTATCTCTCGCCGGTTTCGCTGCGTGCTGAAACGGGTAAACTTACTGCCCGGCTCGAAGTAGCTTGGGAAAACGGCTGTAAAGTATTAAATGCACAAACCGTAAATTACTCCTTCGGGCCTTTACATCAGGTTTTCAGGAATGCAATTACAAGTGCCGGTATTCCGGAATTTAACCCTCAGTCAGTCCTCATTCTTGGCTATGGTGCCGGTAGTATTGCCCATATTCTTACCCGCGAACTGGGCCTTTCTCCACAAATTACAGGTGTGGATGCGGATGAAACCGTGCTTCAACTTGCCCGCGAAGAATTTGAAGCCGGCACCATTCCCAATCAATCCCTCCTGTGTGCCCGCGCCGAAAATTTTCTTCTGGAAAACACCGCAAAATACGATCTTATTTGTGTGGATCTTTTTGTTGAGGCGCATGTACCACCTCAGTGTCAGACGTTGACTTTTATTACAAACCTGCACACACACCTCCGCAACGGCGGTAAATTGCTGTACAATTTTATCCGTCATACCCCGCACGGACATGCAGCAATTCAGAATAACCTCGCAGCTGTTTTCTCACATACCGAAGCACTGGTAATGAATATGGGTGAAGCCGATAATCTGGTGTGGATTTGTACGAAATAAGCGTTCTTCCTCCTCAGATCAGGGGATTTTTCCATAGAAATATTCAAATTTATTGAGCAAGGAATATCTTCGGGGAGAAAATCAACTCCTATGCGAATATTAATTTACGGCCTAACCAGCCTGTTGCTTATTGCATGCAATAACCGACCTTCTAATCCATCCAATAATTTTCCTTTTGTAAATGAACAGCCCACTTATGAGCAAAAAGTGAGGACTGTGGAAGAAGAAGAAAAAGCCAACCCGTTACGGTTTGTTAGTGTGGATGTAAAATATAATTCTAATTTCTGGGGGGATAAGGTGAAACTGGATGGCGAAATTACTAATACAGCTACCGTTGCTAATTTTAAGGATGTAATTGTGAAAATAACGTTTTACACCAAAACTCGCACAAGAATTAGATCAGAAAAAATTACGATTTATGAATTTGTAAATGCTGGCAGACGAATAACTTTTTTTAAAAAGATTAGTGCACCTTCAAACTACAGTACAATTACTGCTGAAATAATTTCTGCCACGCCCTACTAATCCAGCCGCATCCGGTAAAGCAACCGGTTCTGTTCTGCTTTTCGGTCAATATATAAAAAGTAGGCAAAGCCGTCGCGGATGATCATTTTGGTAATGAAAGGCATTTGCGGAATCTCGGTACGTTGCTCAATAGTGAAGTTCACGGAATTTAGCAGCAGCAACGTGGTAATTCCCTTGCTCACTGCTGAAGTATAAATTCGTCCGCTCACTTCATCGCGCCAGATTTTCCCGCTCCAGCCGGGTATTTGTGTAAGCGAAAGCAGGGCACTGTCTTTTGCCTCCCCGTTTGCGGCAAACTGTACGGCCAAATTATCTGCCGGTCTGAAAATCCATACCGCACTGTCGCTTACCAGCATTGGCGCATTGAGCGGACGCAGATAAGTAAGGTCCTGTGCATCGGGAATAATTTCACTGCGGAGTAAATCAATATTGTTTTTTATTTCACGTACCGGGTAGAGGTAGGCTTCGCCTTTCCGGCGTTTCATCAGAAAGTAGCGTATATCATATTTTTCACAGAAATAACTTATTGTAGCAGTATCGGATGTATAATAAAATGCCTGTGTGCTTCCGTTTTCTGAAAGGTAGTAGCTGCAACGTAACTGATGAAAACTGTAATATTGAAGATAAAGTTTCCCATTGTGAAATAACTTGCACGGATAAAGGGTGCGTTCCACTTCGTGGCGGGTATTGGGATAGATAAGCCGTAGTTTTTCGTAATCGTAAAAAATCTGCCAGGCACTGTCTTTGCCCAGCAAGTGGACATTTCCCAAACAATCGCGGTAAAGTTCCTGGGCCTGTTGGGTAAGCGCAAGGGTGCTGATTACTTTTCCGTTTGTTTCACTGAGGATTAGTTTTGACGGGAAGCTACCTGTTCCGTGTGCAAGCAGCAGCAGGTAGTTATCGTAAAACTCCACATCAGCGGCCATGAGTGCCGAATCCTGCTGGATACATTTTATCGCATTGGCTTCAATCACCACCTCGCCCAGCAGCTTTGTATTGGGTGCCAGCCGAAATGTGTGCAGCGTGTCGGGTTCCTGAAGTTGAAACTCAGCGGTGGTATAGCCGAGTGAGGTGACCACAAGTGTAACCGGGAACTGACTGCATCTGATTTTAAAACGGCCCTGAGCATTCGTGAGTGCTCCCTGTGTGGTGCCTTTGATAATTACACCTGCCCAGGGCACTGGTTCGCCGCTGTTTTTGTCAATTACAATTCCTCCCGCAAAAGTTTGGGCGGGCAACTGCAAAACAGATAGCAAAAGCAGTAAAAGCAGCATCCACCGTCGCATGTGATACAAGACGCGGCGGGCCTTAAATTGCATAAAACTCAAGAGAAAAATCAGGCTACTCGGCGCACTACCAGCTGTGCCACACCAATATTCACTACCTGCACGGCATCGCCCGATTCGATGTAGCCGGTTTCGGCAGTCGCATCATACATTTCGCCGTCAATCATTACTTTGCCTGCCGGACGAAGCAGTGTTTCGGCCACGCCGGTTTTGCCGGTGAGTGTGGCTGCCTGCGCTTTCATGCCGGTGCTTTCGTAGCCTTCGTCAGACTGCTGCTCATTGCGCAATACGATGCGGCTGAACAACTTTGTCCCAAACAACCGCTCGCCCAGCCATACAGAACCGAAAAGCGTGGTAAGCACCAGCATGAGTACAATGAGCGAAATTTTTGCAAAAGCTGCCCAGTCAGGAAGCGGAAAGGATGAACCGTCGGGCATGGTGCCGGTAAGTGCCAGCGAGAGGCCGGCTACCATAAGCACAATACCCGAAATGCCGGTAACGCCAAATCCGGGTATGGCTATAAGTTCAATTATCAGCAAAATGACCCCGGCAATGAACACCAGAATTTCCCAATGTTGCGCCAGTCCTTCGAGGTAGAGCGGCGCAAAGTACAGCACCGCAGCCGAAACAGCCACCACCAGCGGAAAACCTACGCCGGGCGTTTGCAGCTCAAACCAGATGCCGCCTATAATGAGTATGATAAGCAAACCGCTTACAAGAGGCAGCAGCAAAAAGTCGATAATCTTATCGAGCACGGTAGGCGTGTAGCTAACTACTTTGTAGCTGGAATAACCGGCGCGCTGAAGAATTGAAGAAAGTGTATTGCTCTCGGCTTCGCAATAGTTGTTTGCAATAGCTTCGGTGGTGGTAAAGCTGAGTACACGCCCCGAATCATTCACACCTGCAATGCGGATACGGGCATCGTTCATCGCTTCGGCTATACGCGGATCGCGGCCATTGGCTTCGGCGGTGGTGCGCAGTAAGGAGCGCATGTACGACTGATATTTCTCCGGCGCGGGTTTCCCGTTGGCATCCACCACCGTAGCTGCGCCCATGCTTGCGCCACGGCTCATGTAAATACTGTCGCAGGCAATGGAAATGAGCGCCCCGGCCGAAGCGGCGTTGCGGTCAACCCACACCATTACAGGCCGGTCGTAATCGAGAATATGCTGGCGGATATTGTCGGCGGCATCCATTGCCCCGCCAAAGGTGTTCATACGAATAAGCACGCAGGCGGCATTCATTTCGCGTGCCTGCCTGAACGCAGCCTGTGTTTGCCGCCACGAAGGAGCACCGATTTCGTCGTTAAGTTCAAATGTGTAAACCACTTTGGCCGGCTCGGCAGGCGTACCACCGCCACCATCGGCCCCGCCGCCCGATGGCGACATGTCGATATACTGAAAAGGAATCCCGAAAGGCAGAGCAATTTCTACCGAAGGCGTCACACCACCAACTCCGTCGCCAATTCCATCCCCAATACCCGGTGTCATATCCGAGCCGCCTCCCGAACCAGCACCATTGTCGGGCACTGCTTTGGCTACAATTTTTTCTGCATTGCCCGAAACGTCTTTCCCTTTGCGCTTTGTATTGGCCGAAAGCACTTCTGTGCCGATCACCAGAAGGAGCAAAATGAGCGAAAAACGGAATATCGTTTTCATGCAATCAGTTACTTAACACGAAGTTAAACAATTATCACTGATATTTGGTTCGGATGGATAAGCGGCGGGTTTGGATTGATAATCGGGAAATTTTGAGCGCAGTAAAGAAAAAGTGGAGCTTGATTCAATTGTTTAACCCGATATACCGCTGCAGGCAGAAAAAAATATCTACCGCTTCAGTTTCGGATCAAACGCATCGCGCAAGCCATCGCCGATCAGATTATACACAGTAACTGTAATAAAGATGGCAATGCCCGGAAACACCACCAGCCACCACGACTGATAATGTGCCTGCCCTTGTGAAAGCATTTTACCCCAGGTTACAATATCGGGCGGAATGCCGATGCCGAGGAAAGATAAACTGCTTTCGGCAATAATGGCCGAGGCAATGCCAAACGCTATAGACACCAGCGAGGGTGCCATACCGTTAATAAGTGCATGACGCAGCATGATACGGCCTTCCTTAAATCCCATTGCTTCGGCGGCTTTGATATAATCCATGTTGCGGATTTTCAAAAATTCGGCGCGTGTAAAACGTGCAATGCCTGTCCACGAAGTGAGGCCAATAATGACAAGCACATAAATAATAGAAGGTTCTTTGGCAAGTGCCGAAACCGAGAGAATGAGTATGAGCGTAGGTGTGGAGTTAAGTATTTCAATGAAGCGTGAGATATACGCATCAACCGGTACATTCACAATTTTGCCAAAGAATGCGCCACGTCCCAGCCATTTCCCCAGGTAATTAAAGGCCATAATTACACCAGCAAACAGCACTAAGCTCAGCACCAGCTGCACCAGAAAGCTGCTGCCTGATTCGTTGAGCGCATCGCGCAGGGCAAAACTGCGTACACTGAACGCATAGAACCAGGCCGGAAATACGCCAAACACCGTAAGCCACAGGCGTGCGCGTGTGGTGCGCAAACGTTCGTTGCCGAAGTAGCCGGCCAGCGAACCCAGCAAAAGCCCCAGCAGCGCCGCAATACTCATCGAAAGAAGTCCGATGGTAAGCGACACCCGTGCACCGTGAATCAGTCCGGCGGCCACATCTTCCCCCAGCGAGTTGGTGCCGAGAAAATGCTTGAAACGGCCCGGCATAAACAGCGTATCGCCTTTGGCATCAATAAAACGCTGCGGATCGCCCGGCCCTACGTAACGCATGTTGGCCTCGTCTGTACGGCCCGGCGACCACACAATGGGCGCCCAAACCACCGACTCCATGTCCATACGTTTCCAGTCGGCCAGCTCCAGTTCGAGTGAACTGGTCTGGCCGGTTTTCGGGTCGGTAACCGTATAGTTTTTGGCGCTTGTGAAGGCCGGCCAGAACGTTTCACCGCCATATTTCATATAAAGCGGTTTTTCGTTGGCCAGCACGGGGGCCAGCAGGGCAATCACAACCAGCAGAATCATAACCCGCAGCGACCACAACGCAGGTTTGTTTTTGCGAAACTGCTGCCACGCGTGTGTGCGGAAATTGAATTCCTGCTCGGTTGGGGAGGTATCGGGTTTCTTTCTGCGCAGCATTATTTTGATGAATAAGTGATGCGCGGATCAACCACGGCGTATAAAATATCAGCCACCAGATAGCCTACCAATGTCATAAAGCCCGAAAGTGTAAACACGCTTACAATCATTGGATAATCCTGTGTGCGTATGGCGTCAAAAATTTCGCGGCCCATGCCGGGTATGCCAAACAACACCTCAAGTACCACTGAGCCGCCAATGGCAGCGGGGAAGATGTTTGAAAATACCGTTACAATAGGCAGCAGCGCATTGCGCACACCATGTTTCCAGATTACAGCGCGTTCGGAAAGTCCTTTGGCGCGTGCGGTACGGATGAAATCCTGATGCACAATTTCTAACGTTGATACCCGCATTTGCCGGCTCAGGAAGGCCAGTGAACTATAGGTATAAGTAATAAGCGGGAGGATGAGATAGGGCAGTGAGATGCGGAATTTTTCGAAAAAGCCGGCGCCTTCAGGATAGCCTTCTACTGGTTTTACGCCGTTGGCCGGAAACAAATCAAACATTTCGGGATTGGCAAACAGCAGCAGTAGCAACGTGCCCATAAAGAAGGAGGGCATGGAGTACAGCATAAACAGCAACACCGATGAAAACCGGTCGAACAGTGAATCTTTATGCGCTGCAGCATACACGCCCACCGGAATACTGATGAGGTAGGCAAGAATAACCGAAAGCAGCGTCATAAGCACCGACCACGGCACCGCACGTTTGATGGTGCGTGTAACAGATTGTTTGGTGCCATAGGAAATACCAAAATCGCCGCGAATGATGCCTTCGGTATCCACAGCACCTTTGCCGGTGAGCCAGTGCCCGTCGCCAAAAATCCAGCGGTGATACTGGTTGTTGCCATAGAAATTGAGCGTAGGCACATAGGTTTTCCAAACGGTGGTGTTGCCGCGCATACGTTCAAAAGCGGTGGCCGATTCGCCAAGACTGTTTCGGAATGCGGTGGTCCAGAAGCCGCCGGCGGTAAGTTTTTTCAACTCATCAAGCCGCGAACTGATTTGCACCGGATCGTCGGAAAACTGAAGTGAGGCAATTATTTCTTCGCAGGTATTGCGTTGCGTGAGTGCATTTTCTGCCTCGGTCAGGCTCACTGTGGAGGTATCGGGCAATGGCACGGCGCGCACTGCTTTACGCAGGGCCTTTACACTTTTCGACCAGACCGAAATCTCGTTCCAGTTGCCGTAGCGGTTTATCAGCCGGTCGAGCGAGGCATACTCCGCGCGGTCGAACACTTTATAAAGTGTATCGGGCGAGGCAAGGCTGCTGACAGTGACATAAAACAAGGGCAGATCCAGACCGAGGCGATGCCTGAGCGCGGCTTTCTCGCGTTCTACACGTTCGTTCTGTCCGTTGTTGTTGTTGCCTCCGCCTTCACTGCCGGAGAACAACGCATTCACCGGATCACCGGGTGCATTCACGCTTATCACAAACGCAAGCAGCGATATGATGAAAAGCGTGGGAATAAAGACAAGAATGCGTCGAAAAATGTACTTCAGCATCTGCTTGAATTACTGGCCGGTAGTGGCAGCAGTGCCGCTTCCGTTATTCAGCTTGAGGTTACTCAGCCAGATGCCCGGCTTTTCGTAATACATATCGTTGTTGTCGAAGCGGCGGTGAATTACCACTTTGGCCACGTTCGAGAACAGGAATACATAAGGCTGCTCATCGTACACTATTTCCTGAAGACGTTTCTCAAGCACAATACGCGCCGAGTCGTTGGTGGTGGAGCGGATCTGGTCAATGAGTTTGTCTGACTCCGGTGTACCGAAACCAACAAAGTTTGAGCCTTTGTTGTTCCATGATTCGCTGTGCCAGATCTGCTTGTAATCGTCGCGGTAAAACGACCCGTTCCAGGCAGCAAGCGCCATATCAAAATCGTGTTGCTCCATGAGTTCGTAGAAACGGGCAAACTCCTGCGGACGTGGGTTAAGTTCTACTCCGGCTTTACGCACATCATCACCAATCATTTTTACCACATCGTTAAAAATGGGACTGCCGGTCATGTACATGAGTTCAAAAGAGAATTTCACTTTCTGACCATCCACCATTTTATCACGGATGTTGTCGCCGTCGGTATCTTTCCATCCGGCTTCATCGAGCAGTTTTTTAGCCTCCTCAATGTTCTGGTCAACCGGCTTAAGCTCTTTATTCACCACTTCTTTCTTCAGCGGAGATACCATGGTGGTCATGCGGTTGGCCTTACCTTCAAAAAACGTGTTGTTGATTTTCTCAACCGGAATCAGTTTGGCCATGGCCTGACGAACCTTTTTATCTACAAAGTACGGCTTGCGGTTTACCGATTTGGGCTTCATGTTCATACCCAGGTACTGATAGTTGTAATTGGGCATAAATTCAGAGGCGTAGTTGCGGTTGAAATCGTCTTTTTTGCGGAGTTCAACAAGTCCGGTAGTGCTTACCCAGTATGAGGCATCAATTTCCTGCTTCTGGAAGGCAAGACCTACAGCCGTTTCATCGGCAATAATCTGGAAAATGATTTTTTCGGGATAAGCACGTTCATACATCGTGGGCGATGTAAGTTTTGAGGTCCAGTGATTGGGCTTGCGGGTAAGTTCAATCATCTGCTTGTCTTGCCACACAGTTACCTTATAGGGGCCAAGACCGTTGAGGAAGTTGATATCGCGGCCGTATTTATTGTCGTTGAATTCCTTCGCCCAGGCTTCGAGGTCAGCATGTGGTGTTTTGCTGAAATCAGGGCTGATCAGGTCGGCAATGGAATATTTTGCAAACAGGTTTCCCTTATCGTGAAAACTGCGCTGCATAATTGCCATATCAGAGAATACAGCTACGTTCTGAATGTATTTCTGCGACATGGTAATGGTAAATTTCCGGTTGTTGGCCGGATCTATTTGCATATCGCGGATATATTCAAAGTAAGGTTTGGCAAAGCCGTTGTTGGTGTACTGGCAAAGCGAGGCTTTGAGCGTAAACAGCACATCTTCAGCGGTAAGCTTTTCGCCATTGTCCCAGATCGGCTCTTCGCGCAATTCATACGTATATTGCAACTCATCGGCCGAGGCTGAGGGGAGTTGTTTTATCAGATCAGGCCGCAGGTCGAGCCGCTCAAGATCGGTGCCAATGAGAAACCGCTGGGTATAATCAATAATAGTACGGCGCGCACCTGATTTTCCGTTTGTGGGATGAAGGTTGTCCGGCTCGCCGCGCCAGTGATACACCACCGTATTTTGTGTGGACCAGTCCTTCTGCCACATGGTAGGGTCGTGGTGAATATAGGTTACACCGGCCAGCGCGGTATTGTCGTCCTTTTTACTGTCGTCCTTAAACTTCCCTTCCGGCGAATCGCCACAGGCTGTAAGCCCCGCACAGGCTGCAAATGCCAGGAAGGAAAGCGGAGTGAATATTTTTTTCGACTGAATGAGCAGCATTTTTTGAAGGTTTTGTATGAATGCAGAAGTTTAATTGCAGGTTCGATTGCAAATATAACTTCCACAACCTTTACCAACTGATTTTTGCAATAAAAAACGCATTCGAAAATATCATTTTCCGTTAGCAGTTATCAAAAAAACTTTTTTATCTTTGCACCTCCTAAACGGTGAGGTGCCTGAGAGGCCGAAAGGACATGTTTGCTAAACATGCGTACGGGTAACCGTACCGAGGGTTCGAATCCCTCCCTCACCGCACAAAAGGACTGGCCTGATAAAAAAGGTTCAGTCCTTTTTCATTTAGAAGAAAATTGCCCGATAGACCGGCGATTTCAGCGATTACAGAATTTATTTTTGGAGTTCGGGACGCCACATTTTACGATCATAAACAACCCCTTCAGGAAAGACCATTTTTTGCAATTTTTCCTAACAGTTACTTTAAAGTTTATGCTTTGAAGCCTCCCCCCCCCAAACCGCTACGCCAAAACTAATATTATGTGTACATTATCCGCAGCCTGAAAGACAATAGTTATTACAAAGGCTTTACGGAAGATTATGAACGTCGTTTAGTGTTTCATAACGAGGGGCGTTCAATTTACACTTCGCGCAAATTACCGTGGGGCAAGGGTTTGGTTTCATTCGCTTAAACAACGTTGGAACTAACCAAACTACGGCACATTTTAATACTTACTCATTATTTTTCTGTACGCACAAAACATTTTACCATTGCGGTATTCACGGTAAATGTAAAAGGTAATTCACCTTTAATTTCACCGTCGATATTGGTGAAGCCGTTTCCGGATATTGATTTTACATCCAGCGACGAGGCTTGCACATACTCCAGCACATCGGCATCAATATGCTGTCCTTTGAAAATTTTCGGAAAAAGCAGGAGCAGTTTCCAGAACGGACACGCTTTTACAAGAATGACATCAAATTTTCCATCGTTCAGCACGGCTTTTGGGGCCATCATCATGCCTTTACCGGTGTAGCGGGTGTTGCAGGCCAGAATAAAGGAGTAACGGCCTTCACGTATAACGCCGTCGGTGGTGATTTTATAGTGCTGTACCGGATTGGCAAAAAGTTTAATTACGGAGGCTACAGTATATCGGCTTCCGCCCAGAAAGCGCATTTTCTCAGCCAGTGCATTGATTTCGGCTACAAGTCCGCAGCCAAGTATATTGAATGACCACAGCTTTCTGTTCGTATAATTTACCTCGGCCAGATCAATGCTGGAAATGCTTTGATCGAAAATGCAGCGCAGTGTTTCATCCACTGTGGCACAGCCAATGTCGAAATTAAACGCATTGCCGGTGCCGCAGGGAAATAATGCAACCGGAACCGGCAGAATCGGGTGGAAATTTAAAGCGGCATTAATAAATTCATGCATGCTGCCATCGCCGCCAATGATGCCAACAAAGGCATAGGTGGTTAAATCTTTTGATTTTATAAGCTGGTTTAGTTCGCTGATGGTTCTGCTCGTGTATGTTTGGCATGAATAGCCTTGCTTTGCAAGCTTTTCAGACACATATACAGCTGTTTGAGCTCCTTTTTTATTCCCCGAAAACGGATTTACGAGCAGAAGTACAGATTGAGACATCTGCTAAATATCGGTTAATTTAGGTTCAACCGATGGGGGATGTCCGGAAAATCAAAAACTGATTGTGATCAGAATTAATTTCCGTTAGTGAATCTTCAACTAAGGATTTGCTTATCTTTACTATGCTCAACAACTTACTAAAAATCAAAAAGATGAAAGCACCGTTTATTTTAGCACTTGCCTTTTCAATAGCAGTGGGTTTCACAGCCTGTAAAAAAGATACTGTTCCCGATCCGGATAATACCACGAACAACGGTGGTGGCAATAATAATAACAACAACAATAATAGTCCGGTGGGCCCCAATACCGTGCGCATCAGCATGAAGCACATGGTGGGTGCCGATTCAATGATTCTTGGCAATTCGCCGCTGCGCTATCAGAATGCAGCCGGTGATTCCTTTTCCATCCGCATGTACAAATATTATATCAGCAACATCAAGCTCACCGACAACAACGGAAACGTATGGGCCGAGCCTAACAGCTACCATTTTGTAGATGCGGCTGTAGCTTCCTCACACACTTTTGATCTTGCCAACGTACCTACAGGCACGTATGTAAGCATGACGTTTTTGATTGGTGTGGACAGTGCGCGCAATGTGTCGGGATCGCAAACCGGGGCACTTGATCCGGCCAACGGTATGTTCTGGACCTGGAGCTCGGGTTACATTATGGCTAAGCTCGAAGGTAAAGCACCAAATTCACCTGCTGCCGGCGATAACATTGTGTTTCATATCGGCGGCTTTTCCGGCGCCAACAGCGGTTTGCGCTGGGCTACACCCACATTTGGAGCCGCTCAGGCTGTGGTTACGGGCACTTCCGGCGCACAGATTAACATGAAGAGTGATGCGCTCCGGTGGTTTGCCGGCAGCTCTACCATTAACTTTGCTACCGTAAATAACATTATGAATCCCGGTGCAAACTCGGTGGCTATTGCCAACAATTACTCCAGCATGTTTTCAGTACTTAGCATTCAGTAATTCAGTTTGCCTTTACCGGCAATAGAATAATCGCTATGCAATTGCTCAAACGCATTCGTCCGCTTCATTTTGTAGCAGTTTCACTTCCGCTGCTGGCCGTTTTTGTGCACAGTTGCTCAAAAGATCCGCAACTGGCTGCCGAGGTGGATGATAACATCCGCTTTGTGGTTCCGCCCGGATTTCCGCAGCCGGCTTACGATTTCTCAAACAACCCGGTTTCCAAAGCACGCTTTGAACTTGGCCGGAAATTGTTTTACGATCCGGCGCTCTCCCGCGATAACTCAATTTCCTGCGGTAGCTGCCACCAGCAATTTGCCGCTTTCGCGCATTTTGAGCATGATTTCAGTCATGGTATCGACGGACTGCTGGGTACGCGCAATTCACCGGGGCTTTTCAACCTGGTTTGGCATACCACATTTATGCACGATGGCGGTATCAACCACATCGAGTCGCAGCCCATTGCGCCAATTACCAACCCGGTTGAAATGGACGAAACCATTGCCAACGTGCTTCAAAAGCTGCAGGCGCGCCCCGTGTACCGCAGCATGTTTGCCGAAGCCTTTGGCAGCGACAGCATCACCACCCAGCGTATGTCGCAGGCCATTGTGCAGTTTATGGGGCTTATGATTTCGGCCGATTCGAAATACGATCGTTACCGCGCAGGCACGGCTACATTTACGCCACAGGAAACTGCCGGTCTGGCCACATTCCGCAGCAAATGTGCGTCCTGCCATACCGAGCCGCTCTTTATGGACAATGGTTTCCACAACAACGGCCTCGCCATTGATCCCGTACTTAACGACAGCGGCCGCGCGCACATTACCGGCCTGCCGGCTGATATGTACACCTTTAAAACGCCCTCGCTGCGAAACGTTTCGCTCACTTTCCCTTACATGCACGATGGCCGTTTCAGTACACTGCAGGAATGTCTCGATCATTACACTTCGGGCGTAGTAAACAGCCCTACGCTCGATCCGCTTATCGGGCCTTCCGGTATTCCGCTCACCGCACAGGAAAAGGCAGATCTGCTCGCTTTCCTCGCTACACTTACCGATAACACGTTTATTGCCGATCCGAAGTTCAAAGAAGGTCAATAAACCATGCGGCGCCTCATCTGCTACATATTACCATTGCTTATGTGGGGCTCCTGCGCGAAAGAAACCGACATATTGCCCCCGGGCGATGTAACGTTGCAGATAGCTGTAAAACACCACAACATTCCGATTCCGAATGCAGTAGTGTTTCGCAAAAACGGCACATTTATCTTTCCCGGACGCGATACAAGCCTTTACGATACACGCTACGTAACCGATGCACAGGGAAAACTTACCCTTGCTAATATTGGCAACGGACAGCGTGATATGGTGCTCTATGTGACCGGCATTGATCCGAACTGGGATTCTACCCAAACCACGCCCGTATGGGGTTATCAATTATTGAATTTATACACACGCCCCGGTTTTGATTCGCTGGTGAATGTGCTTGTGCCTGTGAGTGAGTAGGAGGCCGGATGAAATTTTTCATTTATTTCATCACCCTGCTGTTCATTTTTGAATCCTGTGGCGATTATGGACGAATGCCCGGGCCTGAGCGGATTGAGAAGAACTGTAAGATAAATCTGCCTCCTGATTATATCGTGCTTATTGATGAATATCAGGGTGGAATAACTGATTATTCGGTAAAGTGCAATATCAAGTTTTCACAGCACGCCTGTCGTCAGTTTACAGCCCTTATTCAGTCATCTCAAAATTATAATGCACAGGCTTTTGACTCGGTATATTGGTGTGAAAACTGCCGGTTAACTAACGGATATAATCAGGGAGTCTGGTATCGAACGCACGATGGATACCGGTACTTTCTGGAAAAAAGTATGAATGAAGATTGCAGAGGATATCTGGATACGATACAACACATTTTCTTTTATGAAGAAGAGTTAAGATAAAGTCAGTGTTAATGCTTCATCACTTCTTCGCCATCTTCCTCTTCCTGTTCGCGCAAATGTTTGGCTTCTTCCACTTCCAGCAGCGATTTACGTTTGAAACGCGCTTCGGAAATTCCTGCATCAAGCTCAAACCCTACAAGCAGCATCATTGAATTATAGAAGATAAACAGCAGAAACACAATAATGGAGCCGATGGAACCATAAAGCGCATTGTAGCGGCCGAAATTGTCGATAAACCAGCCAAAAAGTACGGAGGTGGTAATGATAAGCACGGTGGCTAAAATGGTTCCGGGACTTACCAGATGCTTGTGCATGCGCTGTGAAGGGCCGTAGCGGTAGTAAGTGCCGATTACGCCGATGAAAAACAGACCGATCATAAACCAGCGTCCGAAAATAATGAGGTTGCGGATGAGTGTGTCTTGTGCAACAAATTTTTTGAGCAGGATTTCACTGCCCACAATAAGGCTTACTACCGCTACAATGAGTCCGGTTAAAATAAGCACAAGCGCCAGTGCAATAAGTTGCTGTTTCCATGCCGGGCGGCGCTGGCGGATGTGAATGCTTCGATTAAAAGCGCCCATCATGGCCGTCATGCCACCTGTAGAGAAGTAGAGGGCGGCTACAAAACCAAACGAAAGCAGGCCGGAGTTTTGCCGGTGGATAATGCCTTCGATGGTGTCGTGCATGGCTTTGAATGAATTTTCGGGAAGCAGTTGCTGGATGAGTTCGAAAAGCCTGTCCTGAAAATTTTCTATCGGGATGTAGGGGATGAGTGTAAAAAGGAAAATGATGGATGGAAAAATGGCCAGAAAGAAATGGTAGGCCATGGAAGCCGCACGCGTTTTAAGTCCGCCGCGGTTAATTCCGCTGAAAAAAAACATAGACACCTCATAGAGCGAAAGTCCGTCGAAACCGGGCAGGCTCACGCGCTCGGCAAAGCGGTGAATGCTTTTGGCGATTGCCGTACGTCGGAGTTTGCGCACAATGGGGCGAATCATTTGCGTTCGGCTTTTAGGCTTAAATCGAGGCTGCGGTAGCTGTGTGTGAGTGCGCCTACGGAAATAAAGTCAACGCCGGTTTCGGCATAAGCACGGAGCGTATCAGCCGTAATGCCGCCCGAGGCTTCTGTTTCCACGGCTTTGTTCACTATTTCCACGCCCCGGCGCAAATCGTCAACGCCGAAATTATCGAGCATGATGCGCTGAATACCGCCGGCATCGAGCGCTTCGCGGAGTTCGTTGAAATTGCGCACTTCTACCTCAATGGCCAGCGGAAGCTGTTTTTCAGCGAGATATTGCTGCGCGGCCCGGATGGCTTTGGTAATTCCGCCGGCATAGTCCACATGATTATCCTTTATCATAATCATGTCGAACAGCCCGAAACGATGGTTGTGGCCGCCGCCAATGCGCACGGCCCATTTTTCGAAGTAGCGGAAATTGGGCGTGGTTTTGCGCGTATCGAGCAGGCGCACGGGCAAATCGCTTACAAGCCGGGCCAGTTGCCAGGTGGTGGTAGCGCAGCCGCTCATGCGTTGCATGGTGTTGAGTACCAGTCGCTCGGCGGTGAGAATGGAGCGTGCCGGACCGTCAACAGTAAAAGCGATATCGCCTTTTTTCACTTCCAAGCCATCAGCCAGCAGGCGGTGCATGGTAAGGCGGCTGTCAACCTGTTCAAAAATCAGTTCGGCCACATCCATTCCGGCCAGAATACCGTTGTCTTTTACGAGCAGGCGGGCGCTGTTTTGGGCGGCTTCAGGAATGGTAGAAAGCGAAGTATGATCGCCGCCGCGCACATCTTCGTGCAGGGCGGCGGCGATAAATTCCTTGATAAGCGAAAAGTCGGGTGTTTCGGGCCGGTAGCCGGTTGTATTAGCCATCAGAAGGTTCGATGCGGAGCTGAGTGACCGTCATTTTACCGCCTGCAAGCTTTATCAGGTAGTGTACACGGTATTTGCCGGCACCGGTTTCGAGTGTGCCGATGGCAAACTGCGAATCGTTTTTAAGGCCGCTTTTGTGTACAACCGTAAAGCCTTTTACCGGGTGTTTGGCAAAGAAATCTTTTAAAATAAGTTCTGCCTGCGCCTTGCTGTACACATTTTCCTGTTCCAGCACTTTCAGATCCACCTTATCGGCAAAGTAAACCGATACGCTGTGTGCATTTCCGCTTCGCAGGGCCGCCGCAATATCATCCACCACATCAGCCATTGCAAAGCCGGGAAGAAGCATCATTAAAATTGCCAGACAGGTTTTCATGTGTTTTACTGTTGTTTGATGAACAACTTGCAAGGATCAGGCCAAACCGGTAAAAACGTAAATTCGGGCGTGGCTCTGGTTTATTGCAACCAAAGATAAACATTGCCGGGTTTCGCGCTACCATTCTCTCCAACTGAATTATCGGTTAACTTTACCCCGGTTACGGCATGAAAATCACCCTTTTGCAAATTGGTAAAACAGATGAGGCGTGGATACGCGAGGCCACCGGCATTTATGCGGGCAGGCTGAAGCACTACAGCACCTTTGAAATGGTGGAAATTCCTGCGCTGAAACTGGCCGGGAAAATAACCGGGGAGCAGCAGAAAGAGGAAGAAGGCAAAATCATCCTCAAACGCCTTCAACCGTCCGATTATCTTGTGCTTCTTGATGAGAAAGGGAAGGAGTTTACTTCCGAAAAGTTTGCCGCATGGATTGGTAAGCAGCAAACGGCAGGCACCAAACACCTTGTTTTTGTAATTGGCGGCCCTTTCGGTTTTTCGGGTGCCGTTTATGAAAGAGCAAACGAAAAAATTGCGCTTTCACAAATGACATTCTCGCATCAGATGGTGCGCATTTTTTTTACAGAACAGCTTTACCGCGGTTTCACCATTTTGCGCGGCGAAAAATACCACCACTCCTGATGTTTGAAATAGAAACCCTCTCTTACATCAAAACCATACTGCCATTTGAATGGCTGATGCTGGGGCTGTATTTGCTGGTCATACTGGCAATCAGTTTTGGCATTCAGTATTTCAGAATCAGACGTGAACCGATTTACAAATACTATCTGGGCGGAATGGCGGCCAAACTGGGCAGTTCGGTGGTGTTTTGCATGGTTTACATTTATTACTACCACGGCGGCGACACGGTTTCATATTATGAAACTTCACGGGCAATGACCAACCTGCTTTACGCCCGTCCCGACGATTTTTTTCAGATGCTGTTCAGTAAGGGCTCCATTACCACGTACATGCTTTTCGACGACAGAACGGGTTTTCCTTGGCCCTATATGTTTTATGATGCCAAAACCTGTATGGTTGCCAAATTGCTGGTACCCATTCTTATGGTATCATTTAAAAGCTATCTGGTATCAAGTGTGGTGCTGGCCTGGATTACATATACAGGGATATGGCAGTTGTTTAAAATGTTTGTGCGTTATTTTCCCAACGCCGAAAAGCGTATGGCTATTGCCGCGCTTTACATTCCCTCGGCCTTGTTCTGGGGGTCGGGAATTTTAAAAGATACATTTACTCTGGCAGCGGCATGCTGGTTTATTGTATCGTTTAATTTCTTCTTTATCGAGAAAAAAGTACGCATCAGGGCATTGCTTGTTTTACTCATCAGTAGTTACCTGCTGCTCTCCATCAAGCCATATATTCTTATTGCGCTGCTTCCGGGGGGGATTGTGTGGATTTTTTACAACCGTATTATTCGCATGCGTATCCGAATACTTCGCTATTCGGCCATTCCGCTTATTTTTATGGCCGCATTCGGGTTGGGCGGGGGCGTACTCAGCCTTGCCGGCGATTCGATGGGGAAATTTGCCATTGATCGCGTGCTCGAAACCGCATCTGTTACACAGCGCGATTTAAAGCAAAGCTATTATCAGGGCAATTCATTTGATATTGGTGAGTATGATGCTTCGCTTACCGGTGTAGCCGCAAAAGCGCCGCGAGCCATTGTGGCTGGTCTGTATCAGCCTTTTTTGTGGGAGGCCAACAACGCGGTGATGTTGTTTTCGGCGCTTGAGAGTACGCTTTATCTTTTGTTTACATTGCTCATTTTACGGCATCTTATTGTGGCCCCCAAACGGTTTTTCCGCACCCTTTTCGGGCATCCGTTGCTTGTATTTATGCTTTCCTACACCTTGTTTTTTGCGGCCATTGTAGGACTTTCAACCTCAAACTTCGGGGCGCTGGTCCGGTTTAAAATTCCTTTCCTGCCCACATTTACGTGCGTGCTGTTTGCGCTTGAACATGTGCTCACGGTGAGTAAAAATGAAAGGATGCGTTTACGCAGTGAGGAAAAACTCAGTGATACGGTTTTACAAAAAAGCCCTTAAGTGTATCGCCGGTGCCGGTTAAGGAAAGGAGTCCGTTTACCACCTTTTTTATCCAGCGCATATAGAACCTGTTTTCAATTTTTTCGCGCAGGGTTTCATCCGGAGCCAGATTGCCTGATTCGATGGCCTGCCGGTAAGTAGTTTGCGACTGCAGGCTTACTCCGGAGGTAATGAGCCTGATTTTGGTAAAGCCATTAGACCGGAGTAAGCGGGTAATTGTAGAAGGGGTGTAGTAGCTGAGGTGTTCAGGATAATCAATAACACGCCAATTCCCTTTGAGCTTTCGCCGGCTGATTGAATTAAAATTCGGAGTAGTAAAGTAAAACAGTCCGCCGTGACGCAACAGGGCATGTGTGCGCGCAGCAAATTCGGCCCCGTTATTCATGTGTTCGATTACCTCAAAAGTGGTCACCACATCAAATTCCAGTTCCTGCGGCACATCCAGAATGGTTCCCTGAAACATGGTGATGCCTTTATTGCGACAAATTTCAACAGCATCGGTTGTAAATTCGGTGCCATATACTTCCCATCCTCTGGCTTTAGCCGTTTCAAGAAAGTAGCCGTCACCACAACCTACATCCAGTATGCGGTTGTGTTTGCGGTAGGGCTCCAGCGTTTCAAGCAGTTCCAGGTAGCGTTTGCGCGTAATTCCGGAGAAATGGTTGTTACGTCGGTAACTGCTGTAGTGAGCTTGTAATTCGGCCGCCGACGGAATGGATGCAGAAAAAACAAACCGGCAATCTGCACAACGATACAGCGAAGCATGGGCATATGATTTGCCAAGTTCAGCAATATGCTTGCTGTGACAAAGTGGACATAGTGTAAAACGGTCAGACAATTCAGCTTAAATTAAAGGGAGGGTCTTGGAAAAAATTACAGCGTTTTTCCGGCCAGCCGGCATTCCCATTGCCATGCACTGTACATCATTTCTTCGATGTTGCGCATCGGTTTCCAGCGCAACACGTTCAGTGCTTTACTACTGTCGGAATAAATTGCAGTTACATCGCCCGCCCGGCGAGGAGCAATTGTATAGCTGAGTTTACAATTGCTTATTTTTTCGAATGTGTCAATGGCTTCGAGTACGCTTACTCCGTTGCCGCTGCCCAGATTAAATACATCATAAGCAGGAGCCTGTGAGTTTTCAATCAGGTAGTTAAGAGCCAGCACATGTGCTTCGGCAATGTCGCATACATGTATGTAATCGCGTATGCAGGTACCGTCTCGCGTGGGATAATCATTACCAAAAACCTTCATCTGCGTTTGTTTGCCGATGGCGGTTTGTGTAATCACGGGCACAAGGTTGTTAGGCCGCTGGTTGGGCAGTTCGCCAAGAATACCGCCCGGCCATGCACCTACCGGATTGAAGTAGCGCAGTGCTACAATTTTCATTGATGTTCCCGAAGCCGCAAAATCACGCAAAATACGTTCGCCAAGTACTTTGGTATAGGCATAAGGTGATTCGGCTTCTGCAGCCTGTGTTTCTTCGTTTACCGGCAAGGTACTGATGTTGCCGTATATGGAACATGAAGAGGAAAAGATAAATTCTTTTACCCCATGTTTCTTGCCAGCCTCAAGTACATTGAGCAGCGAGTTCATGTTGTTTCGGTAGTATTCAAGTGGCTTACTCACTGACTCGGGCACCGATTTGTAGGCTGCAAAGTGAATAATGCCTGAAATACCCGGGTACTTTTCAAAGAGCGCATTTACCTGCGCTTCATCAGACAGGTCAGCCTCTTCAAATTCAGGGCGTTTGCCGGTAGCTTCTTCAATACGTGTATAGGTATCGGGTGTGGAATTGGAATAGTTGTCCACCGAAATAATCCGGTAGTTCGTTGAACTCAGCAGCGCGGCCACAGTATGTGAACCGATGTACCCGGTGCCTCCGGTAACTAAAATAGCAGGTGTGTTGAGCATGCACTGCAAAATTAATGGTTCGCATAAATATCGCGGTAAATTGTATGCGCTAAAGTCATATTCCGCGTATTCAATGCAAAGTCTTTTATACGTAACCGAAGCACTTCGGGTTGTTCCAGAAGTTGTGAAATTAGTTGAATTGCCTGCCGGTATTGCGCATCATTCATTTCCCTGAGTACGGCCCCCATTTGTTGCTCCGCAATCAGTTCCGAGTCGTCCGAAATATCCTGTGCCAGTACAATCGGAAGTCCGCACGCCCAGTATTCACTGTTTTTTATGGATGTGCCATGTCTGCGTGAGGGTACGGGTTTGCAAGGATTGTATGCAAAATCGGCTGCATTCATCCATGTATATACGTCATGATGCGGCACAAAGCGCACAGTCATTTGTGCGGTATCAAAACCGGCTTTTTGTGCCAGTTCGCGCAGGCGGCTTTCGGGCACGGGCGAAAGCAGTACGGCATGAAATTTTTTGCCCCAGTGCCCGGCACACGAAGCAAAAAATGCAAATACTTCTTCTTCGTAATAAAGTCCGCCTGTTTTGCCAGCCATTACGCACACTACTTTTTCCTGCAACTGGTTTTTGCGTCGGAATTCTTCACGTGCTTCGCTCGTAAACGAAGGCAGCTTGTCGAAATCAATCAGGGCAGGCTTTACGTAGTAAGGTTTTTCGGGCATGCCGTATTTTTCAACGGCATAGGCTTTCATGCTTTGGGTGAGTGCAATGATGGCGCGTGCCCGGTGCGCCAGTTTTTTTTCCCACGTAAAGAGGGTTCGGAATGCGCGGCTGTGGGGCAGCCATTCACCGGTTTCCACCATCGGTTCGGCATGTGGTTCAAAGCTGTCGGCCACCAGCTTGCGGTCTGTGAGGCGGGCCAGAATTACCCCAATCATTCCCGCCGGAGTACACCAGGTGTGTATGCCTTTTATGCCTCGCGTGATAATCAGCCACCAAAGTCTGGCTAGTTTCAGTGCCCAGCCGGCAGCAGCAGCAGTGCCAAAAGGCTGGTAGGTGAGAAATACAGGCACAATGCCTTCGGTGGCAAGCTGCGCCGTAATGGTTTCGCGTTCGGCATGGCTGAGCGCGAGTTGCGGCTGTTCGAGGGTAACGAGGTAAATTTTTCCCGAACAGTATTGTTTCATCACGCGTAGGTAAGGCAGCGTGTAGGTTTGCACCAGCGCATCACGGTAACTCCAGTAAGTGAGTACGAGCAAATTACCTTTCATTACCGTGTAAATTTACGCCACAATGCCGACGGGTGTGTAAGTGCCGAACGCAATACAAACCAGAGCGCACGTGGTTTATTGCCGCCGTTTTTCCACCAGCTTCCGGCAAGAATTAAATACAGGTTCGAAAAGCAGCGTCGCTTAAAAGCGGCATTGCCAAACGCATTGCGTATTGCCGCTTTGCGATAGACTTGCAGGTGATCGCTTTCCATGCGCGCGATGTTGCGGTGCATGTTGTGCGGATGCAAACGGTAAAGGCTGAGTACGTTGCGGCACATTACAAACGAACCAATTCCGGCAAGCCTGAAAAACAGGTCCTGATCGGCAGCCGTACTCAGTGCTTCATCAAAGCCGTTTATCTGTTCAACAGCCTTTCTGCGCACCAGTATGCTGCTGGGGCCGGGCACCACGGTATGTGACCAGCTGAGTAATTCGTGCAGTACATTACCCTCTTTTCCTGCATTCACTACTCCGGTGCGCGTTGAATCGGCTTCGATATTTTCAACCGGCGCATGTGCAAGCACGGCTTGCGGATGTTGCGCCAGCAGATTTACCTTACACAACAGATTATCCGGCAGCCAAACATCATCGGCATCCAGAAACGCCACAAGGCTGCCGTAACTTTTTGCAAATCCGGCGTTACGTGCAGCCGAAACACCGGCGTTTGCTGTACTTATACAGCGTACCCGTGCATCGTACATATAGCGTTCAGCAATCTGCAATGTATCATCCGTTGAGCCGTCGTTTACCACAATCAGCTCGAAATTGGTGTACGTTTGCCCCAGCACGGATTCAATGGTTTCGGCCAGAAAGGCTGCCGCATTGTATGCCGGAATGATTACCGACACCAGCGTGCTTTTCGAATTGGCCTCCTCCTGCTGCATTGTACAATTATTTTTTACCACGCAGGTAAAGTGCTTCAAGCCCCTTTACATGCGTATCAATCGTAAAAGCCGGATCCACGTCAACGGATGCCTGTGCGGTTAAACGATTGCACAGCGACTTATCTTCAAAAAGCCGTTTTATTTTTTCTGCAATGGCATCACTGCTTTTGTAAGGTACTACAAGTGCATTTACTTCATCGCTGATATAATCATGCGCGATGCCCGAAAGTGTTACCACACAGGGCACGCCCGCTGCCATTGCTTCCACATAAATTTGCCCGAATGCTTCCGAGCGTCCGTCGATAGGCACATGTACAAATACATCGAACAAACGATAGAGGGCAAAGATTCGGCTTTCGAACTTAATTTCGGTGTAACTGCCTGAAGGAAGTTTATTAAGCAGCGCTTTTAATTCTTTCCAGTAAGGCCCGTCGGCATTGGCAAGTATAAGGTGTGCCTGAGGAAAATCGCCGAGCAGTTGTGCAAAGGCATTAATGGTGTATTCGATGCCTTTCCAGTGCATGTAGCGCGAAATTACCCCCACTACCTTTTCCGGTTTTCCGTTGGGGAAATAGTGTTGTGAAAGTTCATTCACTGCCGCATCATCAACCTTTGCAAACTGTTTGAGCCTGAAACCATGATGAAGCACGGTAATTTTTTTCTCAGGCACCTGCTCAAGCTCCAACAGAATTTTCTTCACCGAGTCGGTAATGGCAATTACATCAGTAGCAAGACGGTTGGTGAGTTTATCGTACTTTACTCCGTTGGGATAATAGTCGTGATGCACCGTGGCATCATGCCGGGTATGTATGCGCCGTTTTACAAAAGCCAGTTTTGCCGCAATCTGTCCGGCCACGCCGGCTTCAAAAAGGTGGGTGTGTACAATATCCGGTTTTTCGCGGCGAAGCAGTTTTACCATTGATAAAATGGCCGCCGGCATATTTTTTTTGCTGCGGTAGCCCACACGATACACTTTCAGTCCTTTGCTGCGCAGGTTTTGCTCAAATTCAGTATCCTGATGATGCAGGAGAATATATACCTGTTCAAAATGTGCGGGTGAAAGTTCTTCGGCCACCCATTCGAAAATGTTGGCTTTATGTACGAGCGAAATGATATAGCAGACTTTGAGGGGCATTATTCAGAAAAGCTTAATGCGGCCAGTGTGGAACCGTAAACGCGGTAACGCAGTTTCTGCGGCAATGCGCCAAACAGTTTCGAATGCTCCACAAATTTCACTACTTGTTTTTTACGCAGCAGTGCATACACCATACGTTTAAACCATTGCGAAGCCGCAGGCGGTTTTTGTATGTTAAAGTACGACTGATATTCAGGATATTTTTCAAGCACTTTAAGCGTGTTTAACTGGTATGAACGCTGACGGCGGGCAAAATACTCCAGCGTAAAGCCGTCGTTATGTATGGCACGTATTTGTTTGTCGAAATATACCGGAATTTCTTTGCGTAATGCACGAAGTCCCATTTCAAAATCCTGACAGTCGCGAAGCGATTCATCAAACGGACCGAGTTTTTGAAATGTATCGGCACTGAACGACATGTTTGCGGCCGTAATGGTGAAGTTTTCGGGCGCAAGCCTGATTAAGCCTTCACGATTGCCGAAAGCATTGCGGCTCCAGTTTTCCTCCATATATACCTTGTAGGTATCCAGCTTCGCCGAATGTTCGTGAATAACAGTTTCGGCAGTGCCTGATACAAGGCTGCCCGGATATTTGCTGTGGTGGGCAATATGCAGGGCTACATGGTTTTGGCGCGTCACAATATCATCATCAAGCAGAATAATCAGTCCGGACTGAGCCAGTGCAATGCCTGCATTTGTAGCACCTGCAATTCCTTTGTTGGTTTGATGAATGAGTTGTATGTGAAGCGGAGAGCGTGAGACAATCAGGTCGTATTGCTGTTGTTCTTCGGTTGTTGAACCATCATCAACCACAATCACTTTAAATCCGCTCACGGTTTGTTTTTCCAATGCGGCAAGGCTCGTACTGAGTTTGGCAGCACGGTTGCGGGAGGGTATGACAATAGTGACGCTCACAAAGTGTGTGTAAATATACTTACTGGCTGTTTACGCTGCTGTAAAAACAGCAAGAATATCCGACCCGGCTGTGCGGCCGTTAATTTTTTCGCGTTTCAGCATGTGGTTGATCACTTTCACGGCGGTAAGCGGCCTGATGAACATACGGGCCATCATGCTCAGGCTGCTGCCTTTTTTGTTTTCGCCATACACAGCAAACGAAAATGCACTGCGTATCATGCTGGTGAAAGTGGCTGTCTGGAAATTGATGAGTTCCACTTTTGTGCCGGTTTCGGCAGCCAGCTGGTGGTATGCTTTTGCGTTGAGTCGCAGCATGTGGTGGGGCGGGTTGTTGAGCGGATGATACCAGTACATTTCACTTACCTGCGGGGAATAAGGTGTGGCAATGAATAATTTCCCTCCGGGTGCCAGTTTTTGCATGGCATAACGAATAAAAGCCAGCGGATCATCCACATGCTCCAGGCAATGAAAAGCGGTAATGGCCTGAAAAGGGCCGCCGTTAAAGTTTTCAATGCGGCTGTTTGTGATTGAAAGGCCTTTTTCACGGCCGCAGGCTACACTGGCTTCGGTGGTGTCTATGCCTGCAAGTTGTGTGTGCCCGCGTTTGCGCATCAGCACCAGAAAATCGCCTTCGCCGCAGCCAATGTCGAGTATGTGTTTGTCTTGCTCCGGCGTACCAATCAGGTCGGCCACCACATCGTATTCGGGCCGGTAATCACTGTAATAGCCGGTTTGTTTTACCAGGGCGTGGTAAAACGCATCGTTGCCCGGCAGCATCGGATCGGGAAATTGGAGCGTGCAGTTTGTGCAGCGCAGCATAGTATAATCTGCGGTAATGATGGCCGGATCAAAGCGGGTATTAAAAAAACGGTTCAGGCCGTCAACTATTTTTTCGCGGCTCAGGCTGTACACGGGAGTCGAAGCCGAGCGGCATATCGGACATGCAGGCATGGTGTGTGTCATTAACGGAGGCGCATGAACTTACGCAAAATATCGCCAGCGAGCCTCCAAAGCTGTGTGTTTTTGTAGCGGTGCACAAAAGCCACCGAGCGGTAGGCAAGCTGTGCAGGGAAAATATCGCCCTGCTCAATATTAAAATGTGCCGCTTTTACCCTGAACTGCGTGGCATCGGCCAGAATGGTGTACTTGTTTTTGTGCATCGCCAGCGAAAATACCGACTGATCATGTCGGTGATCGATAAAATCGGGCAAATTGGGTTTGCCGGCCGTATTGGGCGCATCGGTAATGAGTTCGCCATTGGTGGCAAAATGCAATACTTCTTCCATATACGCCAGCGTGAGCGGGTTACGCTCAAAAATCATAAAGTTGGCATGAATCTGCGGCGCATCATACACGCGCTGTTCATCGCACTGCATGGCCACCAGCATATCGCGCTTGGTGTATTCGCTTACTTTTTTGGCGTTGTAAAACAAGCCCAGGCCGCCATTTTTACGCACTTCCTCAATCAGCACATCGGGCTTTTTCCAAAGCAGCACGGCAGAGTCGGCATAAATCAGCATATCACCCTGCTTAAGTTGCCGGAGTGTTTCCAGAATGTAGTAAGGTTTCCAAAGCCAGTAACCGCCTCCGCGTGGCTGATCGAGAATGTGGCGGTATTGCCGGTAAAATTCTGTCTGCTCCAAATCTCGCCGCGTTTTGCTGATGCAGTGCTTAACCCCGCAAAATCTGGCCGACAGGCACAGCAACCGCTGGCTGAGGCGGAAATTGGGAGTAGAATAGGAGAGCAGCGTGGTAGCCATTTACAGCTACAAATATCAGGAAATTGGCGGAAGTTGTTGATGTTAATCTATTTATTAAAATATTTATATGGTTTATTGCCGGTTGGGATATTGATATCTGAGATGGATAACAAATATTGATACCGCAATTTCATAGTGAATTCAATTTCGGGGGAATGGATTTTATGTTTTACGTAAAATGTGTAAATTAATTACGATGATATAAACAGATTGGTGATCTGTAAAAAAAGGGCGTATTTAAAACACTTATATTTTTGAAAATCAGCTGTTTGGTGTTTTTAAAATGGGCAAAAGGTCTGTGAATTTCTGCGCATTTTTCTATTGACAACCGCATTGTACAGTACGAACTTTATTGAATTCGCAAACGCTGTGTGTGCCGGATGCACGAAAACAGATTTGATGGTAATTAATAACCCTGTTACTAAACAAGCTGAACAATGTACGTACAAGAGCATTTCTCTAATTCGCCTTTTTTATATGAGGCCGAAGGGCGTTTAAACGAAGAAGGTTTAATTCATAATGCAGCCGTGGTGAACAGTGAACTCCGCTGGCTGAATGATATTATCCGGCTCCGCTTTTCTGTAACCAATGGCAACTATGAGTTTAACGGTGACGATATAGATTTACCGGCTCCTCCTGAGGTAAAGGATGCGCGCGGGCCTTACAGCGCGCTTATTCAATACTACAATCTGAATGCGGCCGAGCGTTTGCTGCTAATTTTTACACTCGCCCCACGGCTTGACAGGCGGGTGTTGATTCTGCTGCACAATGCCCTGATAACAGGAGATCGTGAAGTGATGTTATGCACGGCAGGTTTCATGAAACAGGAAACCAGTCATTTCGTGGGTACATTCGGCACGGTTATTCATTTATGGTCGGGACACAACAGCGCGAAGAAATTACAAACCGAACGTCTCCTGCTTCACGATTCGCCCTTGCTCAGGCAGCAAATCATTGAGCCGCAGGAATACACCGAGAAAAGTGCTACGCTTATTCCTGCCGACCGCATTCCGCGCCTTGCCGAAGAGTATGCCGCTTTCCTTTTGCACGGCCAGCCTCCCCGTCCTGATTTTGGCGATAACTTCCCGGCCAAACTGGTGAGCACCAATCTCGACTGGCATCACCTTGTAGTGCAAAAAGCCACGCGCGATGAGGTGGCGTGGGCCATGCAGTGGATAAGCCACGGCCGCCGGTTTACCGAGCGTGCAGGCGGTAAAGTGAGCAAAAGTTTTCCCATTCTCTTCTCCGGCCCTCCCGGCACCGGCAAATCGCTCACGGCAAAACTCATCGGCAAACAATTCGGCAAACTCGTGTTCCGCATCGACCTCTCCATGATGGTGAGCAAATACATTGGCGAAACCGAAAAGAATCTTGCACGCCTGTTTGACCGCGCACAGGGAAAAGACTGGATTCTGTTTTTCGATGAGGCCGATTCGTTGTTCAGCAAACGCACACAGGTAAGCGACTCGCACGATAAATGGGCCAACCTCGAAACAAGTTACCTCCTGCAACGCATTGAAGAGTACGACGGACTCTGCATCCTCGCCACCAACCTGCGCGAAAACATAGATGCCGCCATGCTCCGTCGTTTCCAGTACACCATTCATTTCCCCCGCCCCACCGAAGAACTCCGCGAGCAACTCTGGAAAACGCTGCTGCCCGATGGCTACCAGTTTGATGAGCTCGACTTCCGCAAACTCCGCGTGCAGGATTTAACCGGTGCCAACATTGCCAACGTGCTCAACCACGCCTGCCTTGCCGCCGAAGCCGACGGACGAACCGTATTGAAGAACGCCGAAATCGTACAGTTTATGGCGCTTGAACTCATGAAGGAAAGCCGCACGCTGAAATCAACCGAGCATATTAAATAGTCATTTCTGCTTTACCATATAACTGTTTACCCCATGCGCCGTTACCTTTTTGCCCACGAAGAAGACGATTTACACAACCCCGGTTTGCGCCGCAAAGATGCAGACGACGGATACGAGAAACAGGCCCGAACCACGCGCTGGTGGCTGAGTGTGCTTGAATGGCCTGTAATACAGTTGAGAATGAAAAACGGCTATCGGATTGAGTTTCCGTTGTATCAGCAAATAATGCAGTGGGGCACCGAAGAGCAGAAACGGGAGGTGCGGGCGTATGTGAAAACCCAGCCGGGAGGCGGGTTTGGGGCTGATAGTGTGGTGGAAGATACATGGCAGGAAACAGTAAGCAAGACCGCAACAAAGCTATCGGGAGAGGTCACAAGTTCACTTACAGACCAAGATAAACCGATAACGATAAAAGCACCGCCTTCAAGTACCGATATCGTTGAAGAACCTGCAATTCCGGGCGAATTGTATTATACTGTTCAGCCCGGAGATATACTGATTGAAGTAGGAGAACGAAGCGGACTCTATTCAACAGATTTTTTTCGCTTCAATAAACAGATTCTGGCGCGACATGGCAAAGAATTGTATCCGGGAGAAATACTGAGGTTTCCTCCACATTCGAAAATTGGTGTACCTAAGCAAGAGACACAAGCAAATTCGATTTCGACAGCGCAAAACAGCAAGGGAATGGCTGCGGCAGATAATTTATGGCTGTCGCCTGTTAATCCTGATTATGTAGAGCCAACTGCTTCGCCTTTGCTGAATGAATGGGAAATGGAGATGGAGGGAGATGCAGAGGTGGAAGTGTTGCCTGACGTAGTTAATGAAGAATATGCTTATACCGAAGAAGCTGTTACAATTACGACAAATGAGCAACTTTTGCGCTGGAAAAAAATGAAGTTGCCGCAAATTCTCCACGAATTGCAGGACGGTTACACATTAGAACAGGCAAGAATTGAATTCACGAAAATTAATTATGTCAAGCAAGACAGGCTCGATCAATGGATCAAAACCTCAATCATCAGCTATGGGTGGCGCCCCGGAAAAACTCCACCAGTATTAAATGTAAGTACGGTAAGTTATATGTCGGATGGTACGGCAATTATTGAATCGCCTACTGCCAATGAAGCCTTCAACATTGCTGTAAAACAAATCATGCTTAAAGAATTTCAGTCTTACTACTGGAAAGACAGAGCTACCGGCAAAACAAACCTCAAAACTATTTACTATGGTTCAAAGGAAGTAGTGTATAATAAAAGACATGTGGATCAAAGCCTGCGCAAAGAATGGATAGAAAAACTATATCATGCTTCTGGAAGTTTAACCCTTTATCAAAACGCATTAGCAGAAAAAAATACCGGCGAAGCATTTGTTTTGCTTGTTAAATCAGCTCAGGAAGTACTTTTCTACGACAAGTCAGAAACAAGTTGCGATGGAATGCTTGGTCCCGAAACTGTTTATTAGCTTGAATGGTGGACAGCCCAAACGAAAAGAGATGGTTTTGATGCTTACGCGGAGCGGTTGGCTCGTCGTTATGCTAAAAACAAAGCTCTAAATGACGCCTCAAGAGGAAATTATTATACAAATTTAGATAAAGAGTACTTTCCTGAATCTTCCAATAACTATTCTGTTGGAAGTGACAGAATTCAAAGTTTGAGAAATACATTTGCTGGTAAACTGAAATTTGAAACTGAAAGCTACCATATTCAAACCAATCAACTCCCCTTTACAATCGATCAGGAGGTTCTTAATAAACTAATTCTACTGTACCCACGTACATCAATCGACCAGCCTTTTCCGCTAAGTTTATTAGCGAAAATTCCTGACGAATATTTTTCACAAAAAAGTGGTAACAATAGTATAACTAATAATAACGCTATTCTTATTACTTATACATACAATGAGTTAAGAAAACAGAAACAGCAAATAGCTGATAGTCCGCAGTATGACCTTGCTGAACAATCGCTTTCCAATTTTACCAATCACTATCTGATGCTTGGAGAGCAAAATCAATTAATAAAACAACTCATTCCACAGACCGATGAAAAAGACACTTCGGCCGGATTAACCTCAATAGCTCAATCTGAAGAATATCAGAATTGGCAAAAAGCCTGTAACACTTTTTTTGAAGTGGAAGTGCCCCAAATGGGAATAAACGGCGAAAAGAAAGCCAACACAGTAGATCCATTACTTAAACCAGTTATCGATTGGAGAAAAAAGAAGGATAGTCAGGACATTTCAAAAATTCTTGCTCAGTCAACAATTAACAGGCAGCAACCTTACTACCAGCCCATAGAAATTTCTGGTCAAATACACTCCTACGCTGAAACAGCAGATGAATTAATTCAGGCTGGTGTATATCTTATATCAGATTTCAAAAAACAACTTGCTCAATCAACACTATCAAAAAATGAAGCACGAAAAGCGGCATTGGCTGAGTATGAAGACAAGCAGAACAAACATGAACGGCGTAACAAACTTTTGAAATCTTCTGGAAAATCGCTGAAAAGTGTAAAGGCTGTTTTTGAATCAAATGAAGCAGCAGATAAAGCGGAGTTGTTTAATCCTTCTTCGGGTAAACCCAATGCCAGTGTTTATCCGCTTGAAATGTTTATTGAGCAGCATGCGGCAAACGATTTTACGTTGTATTTGCTTTTGAGCAATGAGCAAGAAGATAATCTGACCGTAGAAGGGTCAAGCATAGTTGATTGCATGGCCACATTGGCCGATTATCAAGAACAGCTGCCAGACGGAACGATCTATTTTTACGATCCTTATGCCACAAGCGCCTGGGCGGCCTCCTATCGTTATTCGCAGCGTATTGAAGGTCATTTACATGCTTCTGATGTATTCGGATATATTGGAATGGGGCTTGCTCTGCTCGCTGCCATTCCTACCGGCGGTTCCTCATTGTTTATTGCTGGTGCGGCATTTGCAGGTGTGGCTTCATCCGCCTGTTTGCTTTACGAACGCAATGCCGTAGGTCAGCTTACTAAAAAAGATATTCTTCTCGAATCTGGAAATATAGTAGCCGCAATGCTTCCGGGCATAAATGCGCTTGCCCGAATTGGTACATTCACCAAAATGAGCTCGCGGTTTGCGAAATTTGAAAAACTTGCCGGAACATATAACACATTAAAATTTGCAGCTGCGGTTGATCTTGCAGTCATTTCTGCAAACGCCATTTCACTCACGCAGGAAATAATTGATCAGTTTGCCGATATTGACAAACAAGTGGCCGAAGGGGTGATCGATGAGGGTCAGGCCTCGGAAATGCGCAGACGAATATTTATGCAGGCACTCTTTTCCGGTGCATTAATTATTCTTGCGGCTAAAGGTGATACTGACGACCTTGCCAAAAAGTTCCCGCATGTAGATACCAATGGCATTCGTTACCGAAACGAAACGATTAACGGAATTACCACCCGTGAATACGAAAACGGTCGTCACTACCGCGTAAAACCTGATGGCTCGCTTGAAGAAATCAACCGAATTAAAAAACCTGACTTACAATCATCTGTCAATCAACGCAACTATACTGTACACACAGACGGGCAAGGTAATTACATTAAACGTTATTCCGACAGTGGCGAACAACTTCCAATTTCCAAAGCACAGTTTCAAGCTGCCGGTGGTAAGGAAGCCGGTAGTTACAAAGTAAGCCGCACCACTGACAGTAACGGCAATACCACCTACACACGCACCAACCTGCAAACGGGTCAGGAAGAAGTGATCGCAGAAAACGCTTTCAAACAGGGCCGTCGCAAAAGCTACATTCAAACCGATCCGCCCAATCAGGCTTCTCACCTTGATGCACCCGAAATTGAACGTAATATTGTAGCCAAAGCCACCACGCCCGACGGCCACACTATAAAAGTGGACAAAACCGGCGACATTGGCATCTGC